>JAJRSN010000362.1 GCA_024278715.1 Calditrichota bacterium | reverse complement strand
TACAATTCAAAATCGCTTGTTTTGTCCGGCATGTAGCGGTAATCAAAGGGGTCTTTGTACAAATAATTTTTGTGCGATTTTTTGTACAAACTACCCTTAAATTCGTAAAAAGTGCTCGGGGATAAAACCTGCTTTAAAGAGAGGATATGCGTAAAAACATCGGTGTAGTAATGTTTTCCGGCGTCGGGAACGTATTTGTAATTGTAGCCCGCGGTACTGAAATTATGATTTTTGTTCACGTACAAGCCGTAATTCATTTCCACGCTGTTGGAAAGCTTAAAGAATAATTTTAACTGTCCGCTAAAATTTTTATCCCAGCTTAAGGGGACTAATTTGTTGTCCGGTAATTTAAAGGTATGCAGCGTATCCATTGCCGGAGTTCTGAATCCCCAGGGCATAAAATATCTTTTTCCGAAAGCGTATCCCGGGCGATTTGTGTATCTTGCCGAAACAAAATATTTTATTCGCTTAGCGGTTAAGGGAACGGGACCCGACAGGTTTAATTGAATATCCTGATGTTTCCACGGCTGATAATTCTTTAAATAGGGCTTTTTGGTTAAATAGGGTTTTTGCTTGTAAATTTTTTGGTAATCGGAGCCGTATTTTGAAAAATCGAAAATGATGGATTTATCCGATCTTACCAAGGCTCTTGCCGCGGCGTGCGCCCATCTTTCATTATTCATTACGTAAAAAACATTATCGTCAAGGCTAAAATAATCGCCGAAATAACCGGTAATATTCCATTTAAAACGGTCGCTTCCCTTTTTTGTGACAATATTAATAACTCCTGATAACGCCTGACCGTACTCGGCGTTAAACGTTCCCGAAATTGTCTTCAACTCGTCAATAGCCTGATCATCAACGCTGACGCCCCAACTGCGGTTAAGGGGATCGAGAATTTGCACGCCGTCAACCATGTAAGAGACTTCGGTCGAACGTCCGCCGCGAATATGAATTTGGTTATTGGCGTCTTTAACAATGCCCGCCTGCAACGAAATAATTTCGGTGACGGATCTAACGGGTAAAGCCTCGATTTTACGTGAATCGACCGAAACTTCGGTAGAGGTGAGGTCCTTTTGCACCCGCGCTTTTTCCGCCGTCACCTCTATTACCTCGCCCTCGATGGTTTCGGGCGAGAGGCGAATATTGATATTTGTGGTTCGATCCGCGCTGACCAAAACTTCCCTGATCCTGTATTCCTTGTAACCGATCATCTGGGCTACAAGAGTGTAACTGCCCGGCGGAATGTTGATGATGTAATAATAACCTTCCAAATCAGTCGCTGCGCCGTAACTGGTATTCAAAAGATAGATATTTACCCCGGGAAGAGGTTCGCCGGTTTGCTGATCGACAACCGTTCCCGCGATTTTACCCGTGGTTCCCGCAAAAATAAAAGAAATTAAAATTAAATGAACAGCGATGATTTTAACGAATAACTTCCTGCTTTTGTCGGATAGCGTCATTGAACCTCCGCAATGCTCCGTTTGATCGAATATGATGAAAAACTTTGTCTTTGAAAATTTCCTGCAACGAATTTAAAAAAAGCAGAAGCAGGAAAAACCGCTTCTGCTTTTTTTGTCAACAATTCAAATTCTTATTTCAACAATACCATTTTATGCGAAGCGGAGAACTCGCCGCCCCGGAATTTTAACAGATAGATGCCCGAACTCAATGCATTGCCGCGGTCATCTTTGCCGTCCCAGGTAACCGTATGCGTACCGGAAACCATCTTTTTATTGACCAGCGTTCTAACCTTTTGACCCAGAATGTTAAAAATTTCCACATGAACGTCCGTTGTTTTCGGAAGATCAAACCTGATGTTGGTACTCGGGTTGAAAGGATTGGGGTAATTATCGTAAAGTTTAAAGGATCTAAGCGTTCCGGCTACTTCGTCAACTGCGGTAGGTCCGTTAATAACTTCGAGCAATCCCCAACTGCTCGGTCTTAACCAATCTTCGGTATTGCCGCCCATTCCGCCCCATTGGGTAATCAACGTGCGTGATTCGTCGCCATGCGAGGGATCCAAATCCGTGCCGTCGATGCGCAGGGGGAACAAAAAGCCGTCGGTTACGTCGATGTTGCCGTCCAACGCCAGCGAATCAAGCGCAATACGAGCCTCGATAATATAGCCGTCTCCGGTAAAGCTCTGGAAGATGGTGCTTTCGAGTCCTGGGAAATCATATTTGGCGGAAGCGCTCTGCACCTCGCCCCAAACCGTAAAACTGATTCTATAATCGGCTGTGCCGGGGTTCATCACATCTTTGTAACCGTGGTAGGCTTTCAGGTTTCGCAAATCGTAAAAGCCCATATAAAATTCAAGCGCGTCGCCCATCCATGCCTGTCCGCCTACAATCGGATCGCTGCCTGTGGCGTTAAGGTCGTCATCGGTTACTTTTGCCGAAATGTAAAGGTAATCGGCATCAATCACAAAAATCGCATTCCACATCATATCGGTGGAATTGTAATCCCAGCCTTCTGCTTCCGGTCCGCCCGCGGATTCGGGTTTGATCTCATAATCCTTGTAAGGTTCAAATTCCGTATCCAATCCGTCGAGAACAAAAGAATCGGAAAAATTTTCAACATAATATGCTTTAGCCGTAGCACTCGAGATTAAGGTAACGGGACCAACTTTGGAATCATCTGTTAACGGCGTCTCTTCACCGTCGGGACCCACAGCGGTAACGGCAAAGTAAAGCGTGGTTGTTTCGGGTTCTTTGGTGAAGGGACGGAAATTCCAGTATTCGGTACCGTGGGGAATATCTCTGGCAATTTGAATAACGCCTTCGTCGTTTAAGTCCGTAATCGGCGATTTGCTCATATAAACTTTGTAGGTTTCGCTTCCGAGTTTATTGTCAACCCATTGAATATGAACAACCTGATAAGAAACCACCGCTGTTTCCACGGTATCGACCGCAGCGATAGTTTTTGGCGAAACGAGCGTGCCTTTGGGTTCTTCCACGCCGACAAGCGTAAAATTATCCCAATACACCGAGCCTGTCCAGGTGCTTGATTCGGACATATCATAAATCTGAATACCGACGGTGGCGCCGGCAAAAGGATTGACTTTGCCGTCATTTACCCGTGAAACAATATCGTACGAGATGGTAGTCCAGTCGCCGGGTTTAAATAATGTTGATCCCACGACGTATTTTTCTTCGGTCCATGACCAGGTGTCATGATCCTGAACAAAGATCGACAACTGCATGGTGGAATCCATGGGGAAATCGGCTGGCAGCCAGACGTCAACATCAATTTCGGTTGCGCCGGTATCCACACCCGCGGTATCCGCCCAGCCAAAATTTACATTACCGTTGGAAAAAGAAGCTTTTACATCCAGACTAAAATCCCAATCGGTCAGCAAAACGCCCTGCGTTCTTCCGGTGGGATCTTCGGCGCGGACAAGATTCGTAATCGCCTTATTCCATCCGGTGTTCGAAAATCCCTGAGTGCCTCCCGCTTCTTTTTCAAAACCGGCAAAAACCCATTTTTTAGCGACTTCCGTCGATTGCAACAAAACGTTGTCAACATAAACAGTGCCGCTCCAGGTTTTGGCGTCGCCTTTCAAATCCCACGTTCCGAATTCCAATCCGAACTTTTGAACGGGACCTGCGGAAGCGTCCCAAGCAGAATTTAAAGCATGAGCGGCTTTCACGTCAAAATGAAGAGGATACCAAACATCCTTGGGTATGTCGCCCGCGTAATATTTAAAATCAAGCCAGGTCCAGTCATTATCCTGCGCCCAGGTTTTAATTAAGATCGAATCCGGCGTACCGGAAGGCAAATAGATGTACGTAGTAATCAACTGAGCGTTTCCCACATCAAGATTGGTTTTGGCGATGGCGCCCTTACTTTCCGTTGTGGCGGCTGCATCCAGAGAAAGAGCGAGAGAATTGCCGTTAACTCCGGCGGGGTCGGTAGCCGTTGACAAATTGGTGATAAAATCGCCCCAAGCTATACCGTACCCGTCCGTGCCCGTTTCAAAATTGGCGACCGTAACCGGCAGAACGCCCAACAGGCTTACGTTATCAACATAAAAAGTTCCGGTGTAGGTTAAATCGTCTCCCGAAAGATCCCATACTCCGAACTCAAGTCCCATTTTTTGGATAGGACCTTCGGCAACGTCAAAATCCGCGTTCATTGCGTGCGCCCGTTCAAGATCAAAACTCAGCGGATACCAGACCTCTTTGGGAACATCGACGGCGTAGGTTTTAAAATCAAACCATGTCCAGCTGTTATCCTGCGCCCAGACCTTGATTAAAATGCTGTCCGGAACGTCGGCGGGTAAGTAAATAAAAAACGTAATCACTTTAGCGCCTGTGGCGTCAACGTTCATTTTAGCAACCGCGCCTTTCGACTCAGAAGCAGATGCGTCAAAATCCAGGGCAAGTACTCCGGTGCTCGTCCCGGTCGGATCCGCCGTCTGATAAACATTGGTAACGGCATTCCCCCATGCCACGTCAAATCCATCCGTACCCGTCTCAAAATCTGCCACAACCTGTCCAAAAACAAAAGACAGGCTAAACAGAACAAAAAAGATTGGTAACAAAAATTTTGTGCGCATAACGCCCTCCTTATAGATTAATGAGTATTTGAAATATATGTTATTACCATCAAATAGTCTTCACAGAATCTCGTTCAACAAGTTTAGTCGGAACAAGCGTGGTTACAGGTCTGGTGAATTCGCCATTGATTTGTTGCAATAACAAGCGCACAGCTATGGAGCCCATTTCTTCTTTATAAACTCTGATGGTCGTTAATTGAGGTGTTGCCATTCTTGCCAATTCAATATCGTCGAATCCGATAATCGAAACATCATCGGGAATTTGTAAGCCCGCTTCTTTTACAGCCTGATAACCGTAAATGGCGTTAATATCATTCGCCGAAAAAATGGCTGTCGGAGGATTGTTCAGATTCAATAATTTTTTTGTGTGTCCGTAACCCTCTTCGAGATAACCGGTTTGAACAAGATTTTCATCAAACTCTATATTGTGATATTCCAAAGCCTTTTTGTAACCCGTGAACCGCTGATAAAAACTCAACCGTTCCAATTGTCCGGAAATAAAACCGATCCTTTTATGACCCTTCTGAATCAAATACTGGGTTGCCGTGTACGCCCCGTGTTCATTGTCGATCAATACTTGAGTCACATCTTCCACATATATTTTCGGATCGATCAGAACAACGGGCAACTCGATTTTTTTTATCCTCTCAATAAAATTTTTGCTGAAAACGCCCACAAGAATGGTCCCGTCCACCTTTTGATTAGCCAAAAGTTGCGGCACGGAAATATCGACTTGATTGGGTAAAAGATGGAGCACAAGATTGTAATTATTGATCGCCAGTTCTCCTTCGATACCCTCCAAAACGCGGGAATAAAAAGGATTTAAGGAAAGCGGCTTTTCTTCGCGGCAGAAAATAACCCCGGCGTTTCGGGTTTTGTTAAACAGAGTCTCTTTCTTAATCTTCGAAATATCATAATTTAATTCTTTGGCAATATCCAGAATTTTTCTGCGCGTTTCCTCACTCACGTCGGCTCTTAAATTTAACGCCTTCGACACCGTAGAAACCGAGACATTGGCAATTCGGGCAATATCTTTGATAGTAGGCATTGACTCTCCACGATAAATTTTCGAGTGTTTCGTTTTATTTACGAAAGTTTCGGTAAAAATATATAGGATTTCTCCCGCAAGGTCAAATATTTTTTCGCATTAATTGATAATTTTAAAGCGGCAATCCTGATCTTCAGCATTCTATTCGGTTGTTTTTTAGTGATTTAACATTTTTCGTTTTTTTTCGTTTAATTGCAAAATATTAAAACAGCCTTCACAAAGCGGAGGAAGGTTTACGAAGCGTTTTGAGACCAGACGATTGTTCGATAAGGGGAAAATAGGGATAAAGATTTATCGGATTGGTCGCCGTTAAAGCGTTATTTACCAATATTCGGATCAATTATCGAAAGTTTCGTAAAACGGGCGCGGATTGTTTTCAAAACATGGCTGCAAACAATGTCGGAATTCAAAACATCTGCTTTCAATTTAAGCGGGATAAGATTAAAGAAGCCGGAAGAAATTTTCCTCCGGCTTGATCGGGTTAAAAAAACTTATTTGCGGACTATCAGGGAATCGCTGTATTGAATTGAATCGATGGCATCGATCACATTGACCGGAGGAATGCTTACTCTAAAGCTACTGTTAATAACCCGCAACCATTCGTTGGCGATTAACGCGTGACCCAGATCCGTCGGGTGGATGCCGTCAAGGCTGTAAAAACCGCCGGTAATAAAATTCGCCGAGACAGTTAATCCGGCAGTATGAAAAGTGTTCGTGATTTCCTTAAAAAAGGAATACATATCCACAACCGGAATTTTTCTGAGCAAACAAATCGAATCAATTGCCGCGTTGTAGTCGTCGATCAAATTGCTGACAATTTCTTGTTCGTTTTTATCGAGAATAACGTCATCGGGCAGGGGTTCGCCGTTGCTGTTCGGGAACGAAGCGGGCAAACCGTAGCCTCTTTTAATGAACCCTTTAGCCGGCAAAAGAACCAGATCGCCTTCGGTTACGCCCGTGAGGGGAATCTGATTTCCGTTATCATCCAACGCCGGAGTATTGGTAACCGTGTCAATGACAACGCCGGGGACAGTATTGAAATAGGGCATGTCCAGAATATCCGGGATATTGGCTACAACCACCGCAGCACCGGTGCTTTTCAAAGAATCCATTAACTCGGCGTAATATTTTGCAAAATCTTCTTTTGGCGTGGGCGGCTCCGAAACGTTATAAATCGCATTATACTGAGCGTAACTTAAAATATCGTACATTCCGATCCAGCAGAGAATTAAAGAAGGCTGATAAAGTTTCGCCTGTTGAAATGCCGTTTTATACCCGTAGGGATCGGGTAAGGGATTTCTCAGAATCACATCGATCAAACCGCTTTTACTCCGGCTGCGCAGTTTAGTTGTGGCTTTTAAAATATCATCAACGTAAATCCCCGGAATCGCCAGGTTGTTGTAAGGAAGAGCCCAAAGCATCACCTCCTCGGAAATAAACGGCATGTTCAAGGGATCAAAGTCGGGATAATCCGCAAAGGGAACGGCGTAAATTACCGGATCGGGAACAACCGTTTGCGGAGTTTCGGGATTATCGAGGTATTTTAGCTTGAGAATTCCATAACCGGCATAAGATTCTGAGCCTAACCCGGGATAAGCGATATAGGGCTGCTGGAAGTCGGTCGCATCGCCTTGTTTGGCAAGCAAGGCGACAAAACTTTTCCTTTGATGCTTTTCGGTAAGAGCAGCGGACTGATATCCCGCGATAATATTATCGCCAAGGGCGACTATCCTGCTGAAGAACATCTTTTCGGTGGGGCTCAGGATTGTACTTTTTATCTTCGGTTCATAAAGCGAGCATGCTGTTGCGATAATTAGTAAAATTATCAAAAAGGCTGAACTGCGTATTATTTTTTTCATTGATATTGCTCCTTTGTAGTTCACTAAAAAGCGTAGCCCACGGTCAAGCCGTAAAGATTGGCTAATCCCGTGTATTTACCGTCAAAATCATTAACCGACTGCTTTATATTGCGATCATCCTGCAAAAGGATTTGGTAAGCAACATCCACACTCCAACTCTTTAAACGGTAGCCAAGCCCAATGGTGTAATTATGACGATCGTTTTCCGGTAAGGTCGGCTCCACATAAGCGGAAGGCACTGCGTGATAATCCCACAGGTATCCGGCGCGCAAGGTAAAGTGTTGATCCAGGCGATATTCCAATCCAAAACGGAGGCTGAAGGAATCACTATAATTGCGCGGACTAACGGTCTCCTTTTCCCCTCCTACGGGGTCGGCAAATGTAACTTTCAGACGATCGTAGGTGTGCCAACCCATATACACGTAATCAAACTCAAAGCTCAGGTTTGTCGTCGCTTCATAGGCTATTCCGAGACCAAACGTTGCTGGTAACACTAACTTTGATTTGGCTTTCGTTTTTGCGGGAAACAAAGATGAAACCTCATTGTTTATAATCGGGTCCGTGGTAATAGGAAAAGTAAATCTCGCTTCACCGTCGTCAAAATTCAGCGTCACCGAACTGCGGTAAACCGCTCCCAGATGTAAGCGTTTAAAAAGTGTGTATCTTAAGCCCAAATTAACTCCCAAACCGGTGGTGTTTGCTTTGAGTTTTGAATGTCCGAAGAGATTGCGCGGAGTAAAGAAGACGTCTTTTTCCATTTCTACATTTGCCTGAACAAGCGATACCCCGGCAGCCACAGAAAGGTTATCCGTTACTTTGGCGGCAATTACCGGATTGTAATAAAAAGTTTGTAATTCCGTTCGAGTTGCTAATAATCTTCCGACCCAGGGATGCTCTTTTGTTCCCCATTCGGTGGCGAGTCCGAACGGCGAATAGAAACCGAAACCCGCGGTAAGCCATGGTTTAACGGAATAGCTTAAATACAAATGAGTGGGGAAAAACACATTTTTTTGGGCTTCCGTGTAAAGTTTGGAATCCATTGTCGAGGGACCGGTGAAAGAGAATTTGGGTTGAATGGCGGTAGTACCGACTGAAATTTGCCAACCGGAAAGTTGAGAGATTCCGGCGGGATTATAAAAAACAGCCGAGGGATCATCCGCCCGCGCAATAAACGCTCCGCCCATTGCGGTTGCCCGGCTGCCCTGCTCGTAAATTGAAAACCCGGACGCCAATACAAACGAGGCAGGTAAAAATAGTAACAAGAATAGCTTTTTAAACATGAAGCCTCCTAATCATTGCAGATACTGTATGAAAACGATCAAAACAATATAAAAGGATTTTATCAACAATCGCAACACTTCCTTTCACTAAGATAATTACATACGCAAAAAAAAAGGCAGAGATTCATATCTCTGCCTTAAAATCAAAAATAATTTAAAAAAAAGATTACAGGTTGATCTTGCCGCCGAATATTTCGGGTAAGGTCAGCATATCCGGCAATTTGGCTAATTTTCTCAAATCCAGTTTTAAAGGCTGTTGTTCCTCAAGAAATTGCAATAAATCGATCAACGGGAGATTAGTTCCAAAAGTCTCGTTAAGAGAGGTGATAAATTCATTGGCGATTAAGGCGTAGCCTAAGTTAGTGGGATGCACTCCGTCCAGACTGAAAATACCGCCGGACAAAAATTTAGTTGTCAGGGTAACGCCGGCTAACGGGTATCCGTCCTCATCCGATGCATCCACCAATAAAGCGTTGATATCAACCAGGGCAACCTTGCCGCCGCTGTTTGCCGCCAAATCGGAAATTATCGCGTTAAAATCGGCAACGGCTTGTCTGGCTATTGCCTTTTCCTGTTTATCAAGCACAAACGGAGAAGGCAGAGGCGCCGATTTATCGAGTCCGAGAGGCACGCCTGCAGGTCCGTAAGTTCCGGAATCATCGCCGATATACGATTTTGCGGTTAACAATATTAAATCTTCAGCCGTAGCCTGGCGCACGCCGTCAGTAGCCTGGATCCACAAAGGAATGTTATTGCCCTGAACTTCGACCATGTAAGGAACGGTTGTAAAAAACGGCACATTTGTTACATCCGGAATATTGGCGAGTACAACTTTTGCGCCGGCATTAAGCAGCTTTTGCAGCAGAGAATTGTAAAGATACGCGAAGGTATTTTTATCGGTCGGGGCGGGCGGATATGTTCCGCCACTTGTGGCGTAACCCAATACGTCATTATTTCCGATCCATAACGAAACCAGTTTGGGTTGCAGACTTAACGCCTGCTGAAGGGCAGTGGTGTTCCCAAAAGCGGGGTTGCGCAAAACCACGTCAATTAATCCCGAGCCGCTGTAACTCTGCGCGGCTGAAATCGCGCTGTCCACATCCGCCAGAACGATTTTCGGAATTCCGAGATTATTATAGGGTCTGCCAAGTCCTGCTATTTCAGCGCTTAAAAAAGGATTAAAGGGATCAAAACCGGTTCCCGCGTAAGGAACGGGGTCAATTTTCGGATTACCGCTTTCATCAAATCCGTTGAATTGTAAAATTCCCGCTCCCTTTTCGGTATATGCGCCCAAACCGGGCCAGCCGAGCAACGGCTGGGTGAATTGATCATCCGATAAGCCCGCCTGTTTGGCGATTTGTTTGACAAAACTGTACTCCTGATATTTTGCCGTAAGAGCAGCCGATTGATATCCGGCTGTCAGACTATTGCCAAGAGCGACAAAACTCATAAACAGCTCCTGCGCAGGCTGATTAAGCTGCACAGGATTGGATTTTTTAATCGATGGTTCTTCAAGCTTACAACCAGCGATAAAAAAACTAAATAAAATTAATACTAAAAATATCTTTAAAATTTTCATTTATATTTTCCTCCATCTTTTCCCATTTATAATGAGTAACCAAGAGTAAAGCCAAACAGATTAGCCAGACTCTTATAGGTTCCGTTAAAATTGTCCACAGACTCGGTGATCTTTCGATCGTCCTGCAACAATAACATATAGGCAAAATCAAAAGTCATATTATTCCATTTGTAACCGAACCCAATATTGTAAATATTACGGTCGCCTTCCGGCAAAGATGGTTCAACGCGATTATCAGGGACAGCCTTGTTATCTTTTAAATAACCGGCTCGAACGGCAAAATTATCGCTGACTCGATATTCCATTCCCAGACGATAACTGGCGGAATTTTCATATCTTCTTTCGTTAACGCTCTCCGTTTTACCGCCGACCGGGTCTTTGAATTTAACGGTCAGCACATCATAAGAACTCCACCCGATAACAAAATAATTAAATTCAGCCGTCAACCGATCGCTAAAATCATAAGCGATTCCGACACTGGTGAAGGTCGGCAATTCCAGATCGGCGTCTCCCTTGGTATTCGGGAAAAGATACTTGAGTTCCGCCAACATTAACTGTTGCTGCGGATCGCTGGAATCGATGGAGGGATATTCAAATTGAGCGTCCCCATCCTTGAATTTTAACATTACATTGCTGCGGTAAGCCGCGCCTAAAGTTAACTTTTCCGTGGGTTTGTACTGTATTCCTACATTAAAACCGTAACCAACGGTCGATGCTTTTAGTTTTGAATAAAGATCAATATCCCGCACCGGATAATTTACCACTTTTTCCAAATCCACATCTCCCATGGCAATGTCCGCTCCGACAGCAACCGATAAATTATCAGAAACTTTATAGGCGATTACCGGATTGATAAAAATAGTTTGCACTTTTGAAATTGTGGCAAGATATTTTCCGGGCCAATCTTTACCCCAATTGGAGCCAAGTCCAAAAGGAACAAAAACGCCTAACCCTGCGCTAAAGCGATCGTTAAAAGTGTACGAAACATAAAGATGAGGAGGAAAAAAGGTTTCTGTTTCAGCCTCATTGTAAAGATTCGGATCTTTAATGGTCGGACCAATAAAGCTCGCTTGCGGTTGAATAATGGTTCCTCCGATTGCAATATTCCACCCCTTAAGCGAAGTAATTCCGGCAGGATTGAAGAAAATTGCGCTTACATCATTTGCTTTAGCCACAAATGCGCCAGCCATAGCCATAGATTTGGCTCCCTGTTCGTAAATCGAGAACCCCGAGCCAAAGACCATGGTACTGCTTAACAATACAATTAACAACAAACCCAAGAGCTTCTTATGCATAGCACCTCCTTTGAATTAGTTCATTTAAACAAAAATCTTATAAAAAATACAAGATTATCACCCATTATTCAACTTTTTAATTTTTCATATCAATTTATTTTTGTTAAATTTATCACTTGGTTATAAAATAAATTATTATCTGAGTCGATATTCATTCAAATATTTGTAATAATTTAAGAGAAAAAATCGGGTTAAGCCGATCCCTTAAAATACGGAGTAATCGGGTCGCAAGCCGTAAGCGCCCGAATAATTTTCAACCGGCGCCGAAACATTTTTTTATTCAAATAATCGTATTGTTTGGAATAATGGTACCCTTAGGAATGATAATTATTCCGTCGCGAATGGAATAAAATTCGCCGTCTTCGTACTGTTTATTATCTTTATTCAGAAGGTGGACATTGTTACCGATCTGACAGTTCAAATCGATAATGGTGTTACGAATGATGCAATTATTTCCTATTCCCAAATTGGGAATTCCTCTTTCGATATTCTTTGAACGGGTTTGGATGGTTTCGTATCTGGTATTGCCCATAATAATTGACCTTTGAACCAGAGTGCCTTCTTCGATAAAAGAACGAATCCCGATAATGGAATTTTCAATAATCGATCCCAACAAAATACTGCCTTCTGCGATGATCGACTGATGAATTTGACAATTATAAATTTTTGAAGGCGGCAAATACCGCGGGTGCGTATAAAAAGGATGATTCTCGTCGTAGAAATCGAATCTGGGAATCGGCTGAATTAGCTCCATATGAGCTTCAAAAAAAGCGCGGATCGTACCGATGTCTTCCCAATAACCGTCAAAAAAGTAAGCGGCGACTTTGTATTTTTTTATAGCTTCGGGAATAATTTCCCTTCCAAAATCCTCATAGTCGGTAGAATGCAAAATATCGAATAACACATCTTTTCTGAAAATGTAAATCCCCATAGAAGCCAGATGGGTTCGATTTTCGGGCTCGATGTTAAAGTGTTCGAACAACTTCCGGTTCACCTCAAACATGTTAAGCACTTCGTCGGATTCCGGTTTCTCGTAAAATTCCCTGATCCACCCGTCATCGTCGGTTTTTAAAATTCCGAACTCTTTTGTCTGCTCGCGCGAAATAGGCTTTACTCCTATAGTAATATCCGCTTTCTTTTTTAAGTGATATTCAAAAAATTTGCTGTAATCCATACGATAAAGATGATCTCCGGAGAGGATGATGATGTGCTTATCCGCGGATTCCAGATACATTAAATTTTTTCTGACGGCGTCGGCGGTTCCCTGGTACCAATCCTGGCTTTCGCTGGTTTGCTGAGCGGACAAAATTCGCACAAATCCGTCGCTGAACGTATCGAAATAATAGGTCCGGGTAACATGACGATGCAACGATTCGGTATTAAATTGAGTCAATATAAAAATTTTACGGACGCCCGAATGCAGACAATTGCTAATGGGAATATCGATTAAGCGGAACTTTCCGCCAATCGGCACTGCGGGTTTAGCTCTAAGCTTAGTCAGGGGATATAACCGTGTGCCTCTTCCTCCGCCTAAAATAACGGCTGTTAATTTCATATTAACCTCTGTTTAAGTTTTTAGTGTAAAGCAAAATCAAGGATTCCTTTTTTATCATAACCCGACCGAAACAAATTCTGTTTTTCAATCGGAAGACGGGTAATCACGCCCGCTCTTCTGAAAACCGTTGCAGAAATTCTTCAGCAGACAATTTTTTTTACCCTTTAACCCCGACTTGCAGAACCTCGGTCCTACGGAATTAAGAACCATTTAAAGCCCTGATTGTTTCATCGATTTTAATAATCCCGGACTACTCCTTAGAAAAAAAATAATCGGATTAAACTCCCTGTTATTTTGTAAGATTTTATTCCGATCGATACACAAAATTATCTTATCCAAATATCAACGCTCTTTAGAGCGTAATCCGCGATAATTTTTAATTTTTTTAACGCATTTTTATCGGCAACTGCCCATTGTTTTTAACCTTCCTTAAAAATAAAATTTTCGGAAAAGTCAATTTTCAACAGAGGCTGCAACAACATTTGCTATTAAAGACCTTAAACGAACCACGCTGCCCTGATCATGCGGATGAACGCGGTTGGTCAGCAAAATTACAACAACTTTGCTTTCGGGATCGATTGTAATCGAAGTGCCCGTGTATCCGGTGTGTCCGAACGCCCGATCGCCAAACAGATCGCCAATATTCGAATTAAAAACCGAATGCGAATCCCATCCCAGAGTGCGACCGAACTTTTCAAAACCCCGAGGGACGGAGATCATTTTGCGTACCGCCGGTTTGCTCAGAATACGATTTCCGTTCCAGGAGCCTTCATTTAAGAGCATGGCGGCATAAAGGGCAAGATCGTCGGCTGTGGAAAAAAGACCGGCATTTCCCGAAACGCCCCCGTTCATTACTCTGGCTAAAGGATCATGCACTTTCCCTAACAACACCTCTCCGTCTTTTAAAATTTCTGTTGCCGCGCAAAATTCTCTTTTTTCTTTCGGCGGCGTGTAAAAAGTGTTCGTCATACCGAGCGGCTTAAAAATATTATCCCGGGTGAAATCGTCTAAAGACTGTCCGGAAATTATTTCAATAATGCGCTGCAGGGTAATATAATTTAGACAACTATATTTAAAATAGACGCCGGGCTCGTGGTGCCGCGGAGCGCCGGCAATGTAAGCGATCAAAGAATCCGGAGCGGGAGACCCGAACCGTTTTTCCAATTCTTTTACCGGCGCATACGGAGGCAGACCCGAAGTATGCGTTAAAAGGTGAATAATTCTAATCGGTTCGCCGGAATGATCTTTTTCGTTCTTTCGGCTAAATTCCGGAATAAACCGGTCAACGCGATCCATGAGACGTAATTTGCCTCTGTCAATTAAGATCATAGCCGACGTGGCTGTGGCTACCGGTTTTGTAATTGACGCCAGATCAAAGATGGTTTTGACGGTCATCTTCTTTTTATTCGGAAGCAACTGGCGGTATCCGTAAGCCTTTCGGTACACAATTTTATTTTCACGCGTTACCAAAAAAACAGCTCCGGGAATTGTGCTGTCCTGAATTGCCTGATTTATTATCTCGTCAGCCCTTTTAAGCTGGTTTGAGTCCATCCCTGCCTTTTCGGGCGAGACCACGGGTAATAATTGTGCATATAAAAAAGAAAACCAAAAAAACAGAAGTAAGAGCAAAGATTTGTTAATCATAATTTCTCCGGAGTTTTAAAGACCATGTTTATTTGTGGATTCCCGCATAATATACCAAATTTTTAATATTTATAAAATCCGAATTATGGAAAGATTTAATTATATCCGGTATTTGATACAAATAAATCACAACTTCTTTCTGTTTTTTAAATATTTTTCTTTAAGTTTGCAAATTTTTGACGAACATAAATTCTAATTTATATTAGTATTGGACGGAAAACAGAGTTCGGAAAACCGAATATTATTATTTTAAAATGAAAACGCTAATACATCATTTTTAATTCAACTGAAATTTAACGGAATTCGATTTTTTGGATAAAAAACATAAACTCTTAATTAAACTCGAAGTTGGCTTATGATATCCATTTTTAAATCTCGAAAAAACGACAAGACTTTAAAAGATTATTTTGAAATTTTGCAAACAATTCCCATGGAGGTCGCTGCTTTTGATCCGGAAGGTAAGTTTATTTTTGTAAACGAATATTATTTTACAAACGGCATCCCTTCCAAGGAATTTATCGGCAAAGACAATGAATACTATTTTTATCGGCTGGGGATCGATCCCAACGCTATTTCCGATCGTAAAAAATACTTTAACCGGGCGTTAAAACAAAAACGGCTCATTCATTTTACCGAAAAATTATTTTTCCCCGATAAAAACAGAACCTACTATTACAAACGGATTTATAAACCCGTTGTCGATCCAAAGACCAAGCGTGTGATTGCCGTTTTTCTTTTCGGCAGCAATTTAACCCATGTTATATTGTCGCAAAAAGAATTAAAATATCTTGCTTATCATGATAAGCTCACTGGTCTGCGAAACCGAGAGGCTTTTTACGAGCAATTGGAGCAATTGGTGCGTGAAACCAAGCGCAACAAAAACATCATCAGCGCGGTTTTATTCATCGATTTTGACAACTTTAAAATCATCAACGATTCCCTAGGTCACGATTACGGCGATATTGTTTTAAAAGAAGCCACCGAGCGAATGCTCCACGGATTAAGAAAAACCGATCTCGTTTTCAGGCTTGGCGGCGATGAGTTCACCGTTATTTTGAAGAATCTGAAACGCGAGCTTGACGCCGGCAACGTGGCTGAAAAACTGATCGGTCTTCTTTCCAAACCGTATCATATCAAAGAAGAAACCATAACTTCCATAACGGCAAGTATCGGTATTGCGCTTATTCCAAGAGACGGACTCGATCGCGATACGATTGTAAAAAACGCCGATATGGCAATGTATGACGTTAAGAATACGGGAAAAGGCGGCTACCGTTATTACGCCTCGGAAATGACGGAAAATTCGATCAAAAGGCTGCAGATAATTAATCAGCTCAGAGATGTTATTGAGCACAAAGATTTTGACAATCAATTTAATATGGTTTACCAGCCGATTATTTCGATGAACGGAAAAGCAAATAACTATAAAATTATCGGCATAGAAGCCCTGATCCGTTGGAACAACCCGTTATTGGGAGCCGTGCCCCCGGCGATCTTTATCCCCATTGCCGAAGAGAGCAAGCTTATCCAGTCCTTCAACCAGTGGATCATCCAGCGCAGTATTCACGAATTCAAACAGATTGAGCCTTATCATCGCAACGGATTTTACCTGTCTTTAAATGTTTCGCCCCGGGGACTTCACTCGGAAGATTTCAGCCGGAATTTACAAAATGCCATGTTAAGAAATCAATTGAATCCCAAATCGCTTCAGGTGGAAATCACGGAAACAAGTCTATTGGACGACGATCCGGCTATTAAAAAGAATCTGACAGCCCTTTCGGGAATGGGAATTCAATTAGCCATCGATGATTTTGGCACCGGCTACGCTTCTCTTAGTTATCTCCAAAGAATCCCCGCGCAAACCATTAAAATCGATCGCAGCTATATTTCGAGACTGAATATCGACGAAAAAGATCAGGACATGGTCAGAGCTATTTTGGCAATGGGAAGAAGCCTCAATAAAAATCTGATTGCAGAGGGAGTTGAAACTACAGACCATCTGCATTTTCTGGAGGAAAATTCCTGTAAACAATTTCAGGGCTATTTGTTTAGTAAACCGTTACCGCTGGATAATCTTATCCATTTAATCAGCGAGCATAATATGGAACTTACTTTGCCGTGAGGCGGGTCGGTTCATTGTTCATTCGGGTAGCGAAAGCCCCACTGATCCCGAAGAGCATCCATAATCTCCATAATGGTTATGGTGTCTTTCAAAGGCATAATATCGCTTTCCGTTTTACCTTCTTTAAGGCAGCGGACAACTTCTTCCGCTTCGTAATTATATCCGTTCCCCACCCATTGCGCTTTGATTAATTTTTCATCCCGACCCGAGACGGAAATTGTGATGCCGGCGGGTCTGTAAATGGGACTATGAATTCGTAAATAACCGCGCTCACCGGTAATAATCGTTTCCGAAGGCGTGATACTTCTCAAAGATGCGTATAAATTCGCCATCTTTTCATCCCCATAGCGGAAAATCATACTTACCTGTTCATCCACTCCCGTCCTTCCCATAAAAGCCATACTCGCCATTGCGCTCGGAGCGCCAAACAGCCACTGGCTTAAAGCGATCGGATACACTCCGATATCCAACAACGCTCCGCCGCCCAAATGGGGATCGAATAATCGATGCTTCGGATCAAAGGTCGGATTAAATCCCAGTCCCGCGGTTAACATACGCGCTTCGCCAATCACACCGTCGGCTAAAAGCTCTTTCAGTTTCGTCATCACAGGCAAAAACCGCGTCCACATGGCTTCCATCAAGAACAAATTTTTATTACGGGCTAACTCAATAACTTCTTTTGCCTGTTTCGCATTCAGCGTAAAAGATTTTTCACACAGTACGGCTTTACCGTGTTCAAGACAGAGCAAAATATCTTCGTAATGACGTCCGTGAGGGGTAGAAATGTAAACAACCCGTACTCGATCATTTTTAACGAGGTCCTCATAGCTGCCGTGGTAATACTTTACGTCATACTTTTTAGCAAAACTTCGGGCTTTTTCCGCATCCCGTGATCCGACTGCAATTAATTCGGCGTCTTCAACAAAACGTAAACCTTCGGCAAAACTATGGGCAATGCCTCCGATACCCATAATTCCCCATTTGATT
>JAJRSN010000022.1 GCA_024278715.1 Calditrichota bacterium | reverse complement strand
GAACCGTCGTATTCGTTTACCACCAGATGAACCAGTTCATCCATAAAGTCGGAATAGCGTTTTACCTCTTGGGGATCGGTGAAATCCTGAATCAGAACAAAATGCACATTCCCGTCAAAAGCATGCCCCCAGATGATGGCGTCGTTATAGTGATATTTGCCGAACAAAGACTGCAAATCGGGAATAGCCTATGCCAGATTTTCGACAGGCACGGCAATATCTTCAATGACAACGGTCGTTCCCTTTTTCCTTTCCGCGCAAACCGACGGGAACAATCCCTTCCGCACGCTCCACAAAGCAGTAATTTCTCTGGCGTCGGTAGTAAATTCAACGGGACGCACTTTGGGCACATCCGATAAGGCGTCTTTTATTTCCTGAATTTGCCTTTCAAGGCTTTTTCGATCGGCAGCTCGCGTTTCCACCAGTAAAGCCGTGGCTGCGGGGTTCAGTTCTTTTAAATAAGCCGGCATCAAGGGCTTATTTTCCACCGCGCGTAAAGACGCCCTGTCCATTAATTCGGCGGCGTTAACTTTACAGCTTCTTAATTTTGTAATTGCGCCGCAGGCGGTTTCAATATCCGGAAAAATGATCAGACTCGTCGCCTTTTGAGGAAAATCGTCCACGGTTCTGAAGCTGATTTCGGACATGAAAGCCAGCGTTCCTTCGGAGCCGACCATCAAATGTTCGATAATGTCGATGGGGTCTTCAAAATCAATCAGGGCGTTTAATCCGTAACCGGTTGTATTTTTCAACCGATATTTACGCTTTATCTTTTCCACCCACTCCGGACGGTTCAAAACGTTTCGGCGGATACTAAGCAATCGATTAATAAATTCTTTTTGGGAGGCTAAAAAATTGCGCCGGCTTTCCGGATCGCGGGTATCCAAAATCGTGCCGTCGCTAAAAATTATGCGCAATCCGGCTAAGGTGTGGTAACTGTTGTTCATAATTCCGCTGCTCATGCCGCTGGCATTGTTCGCAACAATTCCGCCGATCTGCGCGGAGTTGATTGATGCGGGATCGGGACCGATTTTCTTTCGGTAAGGCTGCAAAAATTGATTGACCTTGCCGCCTATGAGCCCCGGCTGCAGGTTAACGGTAGAAGCGTCATCGTTAATCGTGTAATGACGCCACTCCGAGGAGACGATTATCATCAACACCGAGTCCGTAATGCCCTGCCCCGAAAGACTGGTGCCCGCCCCGCGTACGGTCAAAGGTATTTTTAAATTATTGCAGGTCATAATAACAAATCGCGCTTCGTCTTCGTTGTGAACTTTAACGACCACTTTGGGAATTAAGCGATAAAAACTGGCGTCCGCGCCAAAAGCCAGCGTATTCAAATCGTCATGCAATAAACGTTCTTCGGGAATGATCCGCGATAGTTGTTTAATAAGAATCTTGTAATTTCCGATTAGCATTGAAAACTCCAAACCTAAATCAAAAGTAAAATACCCGCTCCGTTCTATTTTAAAGAAAAAAATTGATAAAAAATTTCATTTATTCCAAATTTAATTTTTGTCGATTTTTTTCCTAAATTATCAGCGTTTGGCGTTAAATTTAAATAGTGTGTGGGTATTTTGGGAATGAAAAACGCAAGAACCGATTTGTTATTGCAAACGCTTGAAAAGTTTTATAACGAGCTGGATCAATTGATTGCAAAAACAGAACAATTGAACCGCGATCGTTTATCGTGCAAGCCCGGCTGCCGCGACTGCTGCGTTGACGATATCACGGTGTTTGAAATCGAAGCCGAAAACATCCGCCGCTTTCATGCCGATGTTCTAAAAGAGCCCCCTCACCCAAAAGGCTCATGCGCATTTCTCGATAAAAACGGACTTTGCCGAATTTACGAACACCGTCCCTATGTTTGCCGCACACAGGGTTTGCCCCTGCGCTGGATCGAATATCAACCCGACGGCTCTATTGCGGAATATCGGGACATCTGCCCTTTAAACGAAATCGGACTCCCCGTCGATCTTTTACCCGATGATTGGTGTTGGGACATCGGTCCGTTTGAACAAAAGCTGGCGGATATTCAATTGCTTTTTGGGAACGGCAATTTAAAGCGCGTTCGCTTAAGGACGCTGTTTGAAAGCGGCGAATCTCTACCGGGCGGTAGCTCCGCAACGCAGCGATAATTAAAGCCAATTTCGAAATTTTTTAACCGCTGGAAAAGGCGAAAAAATTTTCTCTTTTTGCCTCCCGTCGGTTTACTTAACATAAAATTTTTTCAGCAGACAACCTGCAATAATCGGGGCACTACTTGCCCGAACAGCCATTACATGTCTTTAAAAGCATAATCGAAACGCTTTGCAGGATCATCAAAAACAACCTTTTTCGGATCGAACTCTTCGGGGTCAAATTCATCGCCAACCCATTCAAGCATCTCCTCATGTTCTTCATGCTCGGGATCATTGATCGCTTCCAAAAATTCCATATAGCCCCATACACCGCCGCAATCTTCAGGAGGACACTTACGCTTACCGGCAAGGCACACGGGATATTCCTGATTTTCGCTTTTGGGAAGAATTTTTTCCAACTTCACTATGTGTTCCCAATTATCGCCAAAATCGTAAATGTAATCCGCCTTTGGGTTATCCTCCGAAAAATAGTCTTTAATTTTGCATTCCCACCCGGCTTTTATATCAAAATCGTCAAAGTCATCATCCGGAATACCGATAACCTCCCGCAGTCCTGTTTTGGGATTGAGAATTCCGAATTCATGCAAATGATAATCAAGCCAACCCATTGAATCCTGAACGGCGACGTGAAGTTCCCAAAAGGAATAATTTTCCGGCACAAGAATTCTTCTCCAAATCGGCGGTTTTAAGCCTTTTAATGTAATTTTAAACTGATAAACACGATTAAATTTCTTCATTTTAAAATCATCTCCTTTAATTATCCCAAACGACTCATCAGAAAATTAAGTTAAAAAATAGTCATATTCAATCATTATAATTGTAATTAGCGCTCCTTTAGCAAAATATTTTTATCGCGGCGCAGCAGAATTATTGTCTTATGCTTATTCAGCGTAATCCGTAATTAACGGGCGGCGCCGTAAAATCGTTGCACGCCAATTACTTTCCTCCCGACAAACCGCGAATAAACGCCCGGCGAATTTTAGCAAGAAATTCGACTTACGTATTGTTTTTTTGTTTTCTTTAATGTAATATACAGGTGCATTCATCAATTTAATCCGGAGGAGCTAAAATGAGACACTTTAACAGACATTCTCTGCTTCTGCTGTTTGCGGGTTTGCTTTTTGCAGTATTCTCCTGTTCCACGGAAACGCCTCTCTCTACTTCGGAAACAACGCCCTCTGAGCCGAATCAAAAAATTTTGCAGACTTCAAACGGACGATGTTATGAAGGTGAATTAAAAACCGGGGCTTTGTACAAAATTTGCGTTCCCGAAGAATGGAACGGAGAATTAGTTGTTTTTGCCCACGGTTATGTGGACCCCACCCAACCGGTCGCCATTCCCGAATCTCAACTCACTCTTTCCGACGGAACTTACATTCCCGACATGATTACCGACATGGGCTACGCCTTTGCCACCACAAGCTACAGGGCAAACGGTTTTGTAGTACAGGAGGGAATTATCGATCTGGTTGAACTTGTGTTTTTGTTCAAAGAGATGTTTCAGGAGCCTGAACACACCTATTTGGTAGGAGCGTCCGAAGGCGGATTGATCACGATAAAATCTCTGGAAATGAAAAAAATTTACAGCGGCGGACTTGCCATTTGCGGTCCGATCGGTGATTTTACCAGACAAGTTAATTACGTCGGCGATTTCAGAGTTCTATTCGATTACTTTTTCCCGGGCGTGCTGCCGGGCAGCCCTATTAACATACCCGAAGAATTGATTGCCGACTGGGACGAAGTTTACGTGCCTAAAATTCTTTCCGCCATTTCCACTTATCCCGACCGGGCAGAGCAACTGATCCGCTGCGCTAAAGCGCCGGTAGATCCCAACGACCCCACAACAATCGCCAAAACCATTTTGGGCGTTCTTTGGTACAACGTGTTTGCCACCAACGATCTTGTCGCACGGGTGGGGGGTAATCCGTTTGACAATATGGATCGACGCTACCGCGGGTCAGCCAATGATGCTTATTTGAACAAAAATGTTAAACGCTATTCCGCAGACGCCCAGGCGCTGGATAATCTGCATCGGAAATTTGACACAACCGGTGATTTAAACGTCCCCGTGATTACCATGCACACTGTCGGCGATCAAATTGTTCCGGCATGGCATGAACGCTTATACCGTCAAAAGGTTTTCCCGGAACACGGACGTATTTTTTATGACAACATATTCGTGATGCGCTACGGTCACTGCAACTTTACCAAAGAAGAGCTCCTAGACGGATTCGAAAAAATGGTTTTAAAAGTCAAGGCGTTCGAAATGCTTAAAATACCCGAACCGACTCTGGCGGCGCAATAAGATAATTATCGAATTTTTGGTCTTCGGCTTATCTTTCGGCTTCATCCGGATAAAGAAAAATTTGCCCGATTCTTTCTTCAGTAAAAAGGAGAAGGTAATCGGGCATTTCTGTTCATGGACTTTTTTGTCGGCAAAAAGACGCATTTTTTCAAATTGGCAGTCGCAGCAGATATTCATTTAAAGATTGCCGAACGAATGCAGCACATTCCGGTATCTTGAAAACAGATCCTGATTAAGTTTCCGCATCTGTTCCTGCAAATTCTGCAAACGTTCGGAAAGCTGATTGCGCTGGCTCCTTAAACGTTCGGTTTCCGCAAGATAAAGATAAAAATTAAATTGAAAAATGTTTGCCCGGTGATTGTTAAGCGCTTCGTTTCTGTTTTTCTCGATTCGTCTTTGCAAAAAATCTTCATAGGCAGAGGCTTCGGGATCGATATAGGTTTTGCCGTCTTCCCATAAGGCAAAGGGCAGCTTAAGCAAGGCGTTTTCCGATGATCCGGTCTGTTTAAGCAAAAAACGGTATTTGTTCCGATAACTCCTTGGTAATAAATACTCGGGCTTGCATTGAAGCGGATCGTTAAAAAGTGCAAAAGTATATGCGGTGAACGATTCGCGCTCTTTTCCCGATTTTGAATAAGCAAATCCCTGTAATTCGCGCAAAAAAGGCTGCTCTCCGAAAAAACGAATATAGCGGTTAACCGATTGAACGGCGGCTTTAAAATCATTCTGCGAAATAAAAATTTCCGCCGGATGCAGGTCTTTTACAATGAAATCAAAAGCCTCTTTATCGAGACGATCGTAAATTGCCTTGTTCAATCCTTCTAATAAAAACCGAAATTCTTCCTGCAAAGGTTCAAGAAAAGAAAGTCGGTCGTAATCTTGCCGCAGATGTGCAAGATAAAGGACAGCCTCCGCGTCGCTTGTTTGCAGTTTGTTTTTAATTTCATTAACAACCTCCGCTTTTTCAGACAATCTTTCAGGCGCGTCAAAAGTACTCTTCCAAATGTCCAGGTCCTTTAACGCCCGATCAAGTTTGAAAAGAGAAAGGTTTTTACGAAACGAATTCCGAGCCACATTCTTTGTGTCGAAAAGACTCAACTGCATGAAAACACCTCTCAACCGATTGAATCTGATAAAGATAATTTTTCTTTTAATTTCTTGCAATTCTTATTTGAGGTATTGAAAAAAAGAAGATACTCACTTTGCGGGGAATAATAACCGCAAGGCGCACAGAGAGTGAATTGAGTTTAAGGTTAGAGTGTGTCAGCTCAAAAAAGATCAACCATTGTAATATCGAGGAGCGCAGCGACGAGGAATTTTTTGTCTTTGTCGTAGTCTCTGCGTTCGAACTGTAAGAACGGGGTTTTTAAAGCGGGTAAAATCATATCAGAGGATAGGTCGTTTACGACCTTTGGAAGCCCCTTTAGGGGCTTGATAAACACTGTAGAAAATTACACAGAGTTTTCCTTCTGCTGATTGTATTCGTTAACCTTTTAGAAAGTTGATAACCATTTGCACAAATTATTCACGCTTCTGACCGCAAAAAAAGAATTATTTTTTATTATCCCCGATTCCTAAAATTAAGTTCCAAAAACACCTTAATTTAATCTGCGAAATCAGTGTAATCAGATTAATCTGTGGTCAAATCTGCGGTCATCTGCGGTCCGCTTACTATTTATGAATCTTAAAATTTCCCGTTCTTACCAGTTTGTTCAAATCCCAAGTATTCGGCTGCCACGCTCTTACATAAATCAAAGGATCCTTTTCACTGAAATCGATCAGTAAAAACAAATATCCTTCGTCGGCATAAGTGGTGGAATAATAACTTTGCCGCATTTCCACTCCGTAAACATTATCCGGTTTGTTCTTCCGGATAATATCAAAAGAACCGAAGTTCAGAAAAATATCCTCCTGAATAGCAAAGATGTTTTTAAGCCGGTTCAGATATTGCTGTTTATTTAGTTTGATGTATTCATAGTCCGGTTCGTTTGCTAATTTTGTGTAATTGATCATATCCTTAGGAAGTTTTTTTCTTTTGATTTTTCTGCCGACGATAATCAGGGCGTCCTCGGCAAACATCAAATCAACGGTGGAAACGTCGCGGGTAAGATAGGCGGTACGGTATTTTTCAATGAATTTTAAAATTTCCTGACGATTTTGCCAGTCATTCCCGTACTTACCCTGCTCCACAAAGTGATTGTACAAATTCTCCGATACACACGTATTGATATCCTGCAGTTTCCCCTCTTCCGAAAAATCCAGAACCAGGTATTCCGTTGCAAACTGATTAATTGAGGGATATTTTTGCAGCACCCTGATTCTTCTTAATTCGTACCCGTTTTTTGTTTTATTTATTTTGACTTTGCCGCTATCCACAAGAGGCTCGGGACGGTTGTATTTAACATAATCGAGAACCTTTTTTTGCAAAAACGAATCTCCGCTAAAAGTTTGTTTTATCTTTTTGGGATCGCCGTCCTTAAGAAGATTTACAAACATTGCCGCTTGTTGAAGAATTGTTTCGCGCACCTGCGGATCGATATCTTCCGCCGTTACCGTGGCGTTCCAGCTTGACGAAGTGATTTTACCGATTTCCTGCCCCGTTTGCGGTTCGCTCTTTTTGAGTTCAATAGTTTTACGATTATTGAATATCGGTTTTTTTACCAGACTCCATAAATCGGCAATAACGCCATACTCCTTGCGCGCTTCGTAAAAATCATATTTGATCATAATTTTTATCGTATTCATATCGGTGGCGCCGCCGTACAAAAGAAGAGTGCTTAAACCGTCCTTTCCTTTCACCTCGATAAAATTTGCCCCATCCCAAAAGGAAAAATCGATTAAACTCACCGGTTTTTCGTTGTAAGTTATCTTAAAGGTTAACCGCCGCTCGTCTTCGGAAATCTTTTCATCTTTCCAAAGTTCAAATTTCACCTTATTTAATATGCAATTGATCCGATCAGGAATCTCGGTTGTGTAATTTATCCCGTCATATTTGACCATCTCATCGGGAAGGGAATTCATTAAAATTAAAGTGTAAAAATTATATTTCAGCGCAAACGAAAGATTGCCCTCGTTTTCGTATCTTAAAGCCTGCCTGGCGAAATCGGCTATTAATTCCCGCCGTTTGTCAAACACCTCTTCCACCTTTGATTTTTCGATGTAACAGAAAACCTCAAAGCTGCCGTCGGGAAGTTCTTTTACTTTTTGGCGGACATCTTCCAGTTTAGCCATGCTGTAAGTCCTGATAACCGAAGAAACATTTTCATTAAGGTTTTGTCCCGTCTCTTCCAATTTTTTTTCAAACGAATTCGCGATATGGACGGCAATCTGACTCGAAAGTTCGGAGAGGGCTTCGTTGCGGGCTTCACGGGGATTGAGCGATCTGCCGCTTCCGTAATAGTACTGCCCCGAACTCTGTACCTGATCACGATCAATCTCCTGACCGTTGACAAAAGCCGATAAAATTATTAACGTTATTCCGATTTTAAACAACTTTTTTTTCATTCCAAACTCCAAAAAATAGATAAACCCTTGTATCGGTTAAAACAAGAATTTTCCGACGAACGTAATGTATTTAAAACGATGAATATTCTTTTGACTTATTTGTAAAATCGAATTGATATTAATTTAATGCTTTTCATTAAAAATTCAAACTGTCGTTTGCTAAACCGATTTCATCCGAAAGTTAAGAATGATTTTGACTTCAGGATTTACTTAAACAACAATCAGCCGATATTGATGTTTTTAGCCCGACCAACTCTTTGGGCGGGACATTTCGGAAAAAAATTTCTCAAAACGGAATTAGGATCGTAAATTCACTCTGAATTCGAAAAACACGTAACCCGGACAAGCCGCTACCATACAGAGGAGAAGATGTTAATAGTTATTGGTTAAGGGTTAAGGGTTAGCGAATTGTCGTGATGAATAAAATGAGAAATGAAAGTAAATGGTTGTCAGAAAACAGAGAGCGGAAAGCCGTGATGCGTATTGAGTAAGATTAAAGTTCTTTCAAGATTAAAGTCCTTTTAAAGTGACGAAGGGACGCGTAATGAGTAAGAAAAATGAAAAAGGAAAAAGGATTGTCAAAAAGCAGAGGGCAGAGAGCAGAGAGCAGTAGTAGTCAGTAAGCAGAAAATAGTAAAATGTTTGCTAAGAAGTAAATACTTTTTTATTATCTGAAAAATAATTTTGTGAATTATCTGAATTTTTAAGCTATGGCGGAGATAACTCATTACGCATTACGCATTACGATTACTGGCAAAAGCCGCTTAACTCTTAACTCTTAACAGATTCTGCAGAAAAAAGCAATGACTTCACCGTTAACATAATAAACGACGCTATGTTCAAAAATTTCGCAAACTGTTATTCGGGAGCAATCAAAATGAGATACCTTTTTATTATTTTATTGATATGCCAAACCGTACTTCTTGCCCGGCAACCGCTGTCCGTTTTAAAATTGGAATGGGGCGACAAAGACAACAACGTCGGTTTACGTAAAGCGCCCGAAGCCTTCTACGGTCCTCAAGCCTTTTTAGTAAAGGGTAATTCGGTTTGGATTCTGGATTCGCAGAATAATTTATTAAAAGAATTCAATGCGGGCGAATTGCGGCAAAAGATTAACATCCCGCCTTTT
>JAJRSN010000361.1 GCA_024278715.1 Calditrichota bacterium | reverse complement strand
AATCGGAATTCTTCCCAAAAGCCAGATCCGCTCTTCCTGCTCGGAAGTGGTTTCTTTTACCAGACCTCCGATAGCCACCGTTTCGCCGTCATTTATCACAACCGAAGTTCTTACTTCCCTGATCGAAATAATGGGCTGCGGAGCTTCCGCCGGACCAACATAGCCGATTATTTCCTGCATTACCGGGTGTATTTTCAGAGAAATCCGGTTATCGTCTCCCACCACAGGGATTACTTCAAGACTCATGGTGACATCTTTTTCCTTATAAGAATACAGATCACCAGAAATGCCCCGCGATATTTCCGGAATGGGAACCGTTGTGCCTATCCGAATAATCGCTTTTTGATTATTTAAGGTGATAACCCGTGGATTGGAGATTAACCGGGACTTGTTGTCGCTGGCTAATAAATCGAGCGTAGCCTTCAGGCGATCGAAAGTTAACACACCGAGATTCAGTTCCTGCGGACCCTCGGGAAGCTGATACCAGGCAGATAAAAGAGTCTGTTGTCCGCCCGTTCCGGATTGCGCGGTCTGGGTAATGGGAGCCGTGGTTTCCGCTCCCATCACAGAAGCCGAAATCGATTTGGGCAAATTTAATCCTAATCGTTTTTCTCCGCCCACCAGAGTCTCTATCAAGCGGACCTCGATCTGAATCTGTTTTGAAGGTTGATCCAGTTTCTCAATAATTTTGTTGATGATCTCCAAATTTTCCTTCAGGTCCGAAACAATCAGAATATTCGAACGGTCTTCGTCTTTGTCGCCCTGCCTGTCTGTTAAAAGAGCCTCAATTTTACCTTTGGGCGAAAGAAAAGTGGTTATTGTGTTTTTAATTTTCAAGGCGTCAACATATTGTAAATGGTATATTTGAGTGACTAATTCTCCGTACATACTTTGCTTTAAAGGCTTGATGATCATTACGTCGCCTTTAATGATATAATGATATCCGTTTGGTTTAAGCATATACTCAAGAGCGGATTTCAGCGGAATATTCGTTAAGCGAATATTTATAATTTCTTTTCCGTTTCCGGTAAAAACATAATTAAAATGATTTTGCTGGGCAAACAACCGCAAAGCGTCGTTAAGTTTTACTCCCAAAAACGTAGGAGACACCCTTTGTTCGAGAATACGATCAATATCTCCCGCTCGCGAAAAAGACGCAGATATGACCAATATTAAAAAAATTTGCACAAACCTTGAAAATCCTCTCATCAATGGACTCCTTACATGTTCGTCAATCTTAAAACGATACGGTTTTTGCCGTTCCACAAAACAACCTGTCTTGAATCTATTTTAAGCACTTTGTATCCGCTGAGAACATCACCGACTTTAACAACGCGATCGTTTATCAAAGCCACGGAGCCTTCTGCTCTGTAACTTATCGCTTTCAATTTAAATGTCGGTCGTTTTACCTTTTTTCTTGAGCGTCTTTTTGCAACCACAACCTGTTGGCGAAGAAATGGATCGCTGCCCCAACTTGAAATAAGACTGGCTTGTAATTGATCTTTCTCGCTTTTATTCTTTTCTTCGGTTTGTTGAGCGGTTGCGGTCGCCTCTCGGTTTTCTTTTGCGTAAAAACTCATGTAGGTATCTTTATTGGAAAGAAAATCAAAAGCCGCGAATGCCAGCACAACGCCCAATACGGCGAACAAAATCTTTTGACTTTTTGTTAATTTGACTTTTTCCATGGTCATTCGTTCCATGTGTATAATTTTGTTTCTATTACAGCCTGTAAATCGTATCCGTTTTTATCAAGCCGCTCCAAAGTTAATTCCTGAGGGATCAGATAAAACGGCAGCGAGTTCCACTCTTCAATAAACTTTCCGATCTGAACATATCTGCCGATTAATGTAATGCTCAGGGGCAAGGGAACAATTCTTCCTTCTTTTACTTCAAAATAATTTTTTAAACCAGGCGAAAAATCGACCAACTTTAAATTATATCGATTCGCCAATTGACTAAGCGCTTTTGTTACCTTACCCAATTCGTCTCTTTTAATAAATTTTGACTGTTCCTGCTCCAAACGCTTTTGTTCTTCTTCAAAGCGTTTTTTCATCATATCGAGGTTAATCTGCGCGTTCCTTGCCATCATTACTTTCTGGGCGATATTATTCAGTTCAATATTAATTTGATTTAGTCTTTCCGTTTGGGGCACATAGATAAAGCCGTACCACAAAAAAACAAGTACAATATAAATTCCGAGCGTAACAAAAAATCTTCTTTTACTCATCGTAAATCAGATCCTTAAAAAGTTAAAGTTAAACCAAAGTTTATCGACTGCTGCGCCTGATTCCGTTCCTTATGATCTATATTAATTGATTTAAAGAATTTTAAATTGTCCAGACTGTTAATAAAATTAATCAATTCCACATCGCCGTTTACAAAATCGCCTTTGATTTCGGCTTCAATGGTCACGGAATACTTCGGCAAATCTTCCTGCTCATTTTCATTAACTAATTTACCGCCGGATTGCAGTTTCTGGAACACAAACGCGTTAAAGCGAATATTTTTAGGGGTCAAATTACTGAAAAGACGCATTATTTCTATGATCGGCGGTTTTGTTTCCACCTGACTTTGTAAACTCGCGTTTTCTTTTTGCACGTCTCCGATTAGTTGAATCACTTTATTATATGATTCTTCATAGGGATTAAGAGTCTGATATTCCTGTTTTTGTTTTTCCAACATCGCTTCTTGTTTGTCGATTACTTTGTACTGGAGAGAACTTAAATAGCCGGCAATGATAAACGTAAGAAATATGATAAAATATAACCATCGTCCCAGGCGTCGAAACAATAACTTTTCCTTGAATCTCTCGGGAATCAGGTTAAATCCCCGATACTTTTGAATTGACGTTCCGATGGTTGTAAAAAATTCGCCGAATTTAATTTGTTCTTCCGGAGGTCTGTTATCTAATTCAGGATAAATAATAAAGATCGGTATGTTTAATCGATTTTTCAGATAAGGTATAAGGCTCTCTTTTTGTATTCCGTAACCCGTTAATAAAATACGATCGATAAAATTTCGGCGATCGTGCCCCTGAATAAAAGCGATGGAACGCAAAATTTCGGAGAAAAACGTATGTAACACCGGATTTTGCTTTACCTTTAAATCTTTCAGCTTTTCCAATAAGCGCTTTCTTAAAATGCTTTCCTGTTCGTCAATCGCCTTGACATCTCCCAAACCTTCGGCGTCAAAATCAGGCGACACTTTTCCGTCTTGCCTGATGGTTATTTCCAAATTGTGAGCGCCTATGCCAAGGTTTCGGATATATTCCAGATTTCCGTTTTTGAGATAGCAAACCTGTGTAAAGTCGTAAGAAATATTAATAAGAAGATCGGATTTGGGAACCTCAATCATTTTTTCATAAGCCGCCAGCAATCCGGCAGGTCTTGAGATCAGTTGTTCCACGGGAAGTTTCAGATGTTCAAAAATATAAATATAACGGTTGACGGCATCTTTCGGAGCAAATACCATGTGAACCCGTACTTTTTTAATTCCCTGCTCTTCGAACTCATCTAAAATATCGTAACCCCAAACCAATTGATCATCATTAAAGTGTTTCAGCTCGTTTCTGTATTTATAAAAAATAGCTCGTTCCAGGTCCCGCTTCTTTTTCATGTAGGGAAATATTTCATGCTTAATCATGAAGTCTGTGCTGAAAATACTGACGCGAACTTCGGTGCCGGGTTTATAAAGTTTTTCTTTCAAATGTTCAAGAGAAATCTGCAACGCCCTGAACCGATGCGTGATTTCCTGAGGAAATTTTTGCATTCCCCATTGCTTTACCTTAATAAAGTCTCCGGATTTCTGAGCCACGATATATCGGATTTTGTCCACATCGATATCCAGGGCAAGGCAACGTCGGCTATTTAACCGCTTTAACAAAGGAAGGGGTTGGTAAAAGTTACATGTAAAACTTTTTACGGGAATTAAAACAGTATTAGATCTTTTTTCTTGTTGAGGTTTTTTCTTTAAATTTTTATTTAAAGAATTATTCTTAGGAGTGGCAATGGTCGCTTTCGGTGTGAGATCTTTTTTCGCACTTTCCTTTTTTCCTGAATCCTTCATTGATCTTTAATCCTTCACACTTAGTATATAATCAACCGAGCCGAATTATAAATTAAAGGTCCGCCGTTTACGGAATATCGCAGTAAACTTGTAATCTTTGATCGATTATAATAAACCCGGAACCTGAATGAGAAAAACGGTTTATTGGTACCGATGACATTTCCGTTGGTTATAATTCCCCCGTTGAGCGAACGCCAGATAAATTGCCATTCACATAAAAACTGGCTGTTCGGATTAAATTGGTAGATTGTACCGCTTGTACTCCCAAATATCAACCAACTTGATTTGATGCGGACATTACCGCCCACGACAAAATTTCCCACATTCATCCAGTTAAAAACGCCGAAAGTCAAGTTTTTTTCCACAAACGCTATATCTTTTATAAAACTGAAAACGCTGTTTAAATATAAATTGGAAGGGTAGTAATTGTTCGGTTTAGCAAGTTTAATCAGATAGTCTTTATCAAACAAAGGCAGATATTTAGCGTTTTGGTAAATTTTACCGGAGGGTATGGTTTTAATATACTTTACCTTACCCGTAGCATAAACCGCCCATTTAGCAATATCGATATAATCCACGCGTTTTTCAATTACTTTGGTAAAATTTTTACTATAGCCCACCGCCTTTATAATCAGTTTGTCCTTTCCGTTCGTCTGGATTGTTATAACACAATGGGTTCCGCTTCCCGTTTTGATATCTTCCTTATAATTGTTTAAAGCGAATAAATTACTATTGGTCACCGCATATTCGTTAATGCTTCGCATCGCGTACTCAATGCCCGAGTGTGCGGCATATAAAGCCCGTTTTTTATTTATGTCAAGGACCTGAAGTCTTGCCTCGGCTGTTAATAACGTCAATAAACTTAAGATGATCATGCCCATAAAAAAGATAAAAATTAATAAGCCTAATAAAATAACACCGCGCTGATTAGTAAGAATTGATTTATTACTCATGGTGAAATCCTTGTTCGATTTCAAACCCGTTTTACGATCATGACCGTCTCTTTTGGGAGATCATTATTTTAAGAGGAGCCATGCATTTTCCCCCCATGACCGTCCTTACACTTTTTATCATGGTCGTCTTTATCTTTTCCGTGATCATCATCGTCGTCATCATCATCTTTTTTGCCCTTTTTCACACCTCCGCTATCATTTGTTGCAGTGTTTCTCAAAAAGAATAAATCACTCATCGAAATTTTATCATTACCGTTGTCAACAACCAATTTAACGCGAATGTAGGCAATTTCATCTTTTTTCGTTGTTGGGTTCATAGAGCCGTTTAGAAATTCAAAAGGCGCTTCCTGCACGTTATTTAGTAATACATCCCATTTCTTTGAGCCGAATCTTCTTTTTAATTGTTTGTTGTTCAACAAATAGCGTACATTATTCCCTTCCCGATTTTTAAAGAATAATTTTTTGCCTGCGTTTTTTCCTTTTGATAAAGCAAAAATTTTTTTCGGCTCCAATTCCTGCAAGTCTTCACGCAAAATATCAAGCGCCTTCCTGACATCCCAACGAGTCGAAATTTGATCGGAAAGCGTTTTGAATGTTCGGGCATTGAGTAAAATAACCCCGTAAGCTATGCCGGAGATTATCCCTATGAGAACAATCACAGTAATCAGCTCGATAAGGGAAAAACCCCTTTCCTTTTTATAAATCTCTGCGATATATTCTTTTTTATCCATAGCATTATCCGCTATTAAGGCGTATTTTCATAATATTGAGTTAAGCGAACCGCAAGATTTACACCTTTTTTCAGTTTAGGATGGGTAACCGTTACCGTCACTTCCCAATAGTCGATTCCGGCTTTTCCCCAATTTTTTAGTTTGTTAACGGAAACGGTTCGCTTAAATCCCCTGCTCAGGGATTCGGTTTTTACATATTTGTTTATTCTTTTATACCAATCCCAATTTAATGTCTTAAATCCGAGAATTTCCTCCATTTTCATTTCGGCTAAATAGTTCGCTTCCTGCATCAGCATGTATTCCGTGGCTTTAACCGAAAACACTCCCGCCAAGGAAAAAATGGTCGGAAAAATAATACCGATCACTACAAGCACAACAATCAATTCGATTAACGTTAATCCTTTTTGGGATTTTGCCTTTACTTTCAGCGTCTTCATGTTTCTTAATAACATTTTATTTCAGCCCAAATAAAAAAGCTGTGAGACTGAGTCTTCCGCAAACAGCCTCACAGCAGTTTTTAATAAAGACGCTACTTCACCACAAGCGCGCCGCTCGAACTGACCGAGACGGAAAAATTGCTCCCATCAGATTTTTTAGGCACTTTACCGTCGGTGAAAAATGATCCCGGATCTGCATTATAAGCTTTAACGGCATCTTTCAATGTGTAAGTCGGAGTTGCCATCACCTGATTGGCAAAGTACATCATTATGGCAGCTTCAATGGATTTGGCATTTGCCTGATCTCTTGTGGCGTTGGCATTCTTGGTTAAATCCAGGTAGCGCGGCACTGCAATAGCAGCCAAAACACCTAAAATAACGATTACCACTACCAGTTCGATCAGGGTAAAACCCTTTTGATTGTTTAAGGTACGCATTGTTACCCCCTTTGTTTAATTGGACAATAATATATTTTTGTTTATAATATGTTTATAGTAAATTCATCATTTCCCACATTGGTAAAAAAAGCGCTAACGCCAACAATAAAATCATGCCTCCCAAAACAATGGTGATTACCGGTTCTATCAAAGAACTCATGTTTTGCACCATGTTATTCACCTCTTCTTCAAAATAATTCGATACGCTTAGCAGCATATCGTCCAAAGAGCCCGATTTTTCTCCGATTGCTACCATATCAACAAGTAATTCAGGGAAATAACGGCTCCGTCTTAAGGCGTCGGCTATACTCTCGCCCTTTATGATATTATCGGCGACTGTTTCTATTTCTTTATTATAAACCATGTTACCTAAAGATTTTTGCATAATGTGCAATGTCTCTGTGATATTGACTCCGGTGCGATTCATGGTATAAAATAAACGGGCGAATCGGGCGACAATTACCTTTTGCAAAAAGTTGCCGATCACCGGTAATTTCAGCAGATTTTGATCGAGAAAAAACCTGCCCTTGGGAGTTCGAAAATAGTAAACAAGCGAAGCCGTGGTTACGACAAGGACAATAAACAATATTAATCCGTAATCGGTCATCAACGTGTAAACGCCGAGAAGAATTCGGGTGGGCAAAGGTAAGGCATGCCCGGTTCCCTGAAACATCGGCAAAAAATTCGGAATTACGGTAGTGACAAAAACAAAAAAAGCGCCGATAATTCCGATAACTACAAACATCGGATAACGCAGGGCTTTTTTTACATCCGATCGTATCTGTAAATCTTTTTCCATAAACTGATGCATGTAAAGCAAGGATTCCTCAAGCGTTCCGCTGATTTCGCCGACCTTGATGGCGTTGATAAAAATACTGGAAAAGACTTTGGGAAATTGGCTCAGGGCGTCCGATAACTTGCTCCCCTGCTCAATATCCCTTCGGATAGTTTCTATGATTTGCTTAAAATTTTCATCTTTTGTCTGTTCTTTTACCGTTTGTAACGCCAGCAACATCGGAATACCCGCCTTGAGCATGGTATGAAGCTGTTTTGTGAACAATAAGACCACATCGTCTTTAATATTCATTTTGATTTTTTTGGTCTGCTTTTTTGATTCCTGCTTTTCGATGAAAACAGGCATCAAATTAAGTTCATCCAGTTGTCGAGCCACCTCTTCTTCATCACGCGCCAAAACCGTGCTCTCAATAATTTTCCCGTCTGCATCATAAGCTCGATATTTATAATTTGGCATGATTCACCCTTTTAAATTTTACTCAACTAAAAAGTCCCAAATACCATTCAAACAATTGTTGTCCGTAAAACAAATTCAGAATAAAACCCGACGCAAAAAACGGACCCATCGGAATGTGCCGCGGAACGGATTTCTTTTTAATAATCCATATCACCCCTATGGAAAGCAGGGCGATCACAAATCCGATATAAAGCGACCAGAGAATTAACTTCCACCCTAAAAAAAATCCGCTGACAAAAGCTAATTTTACATCGCCCAGACCCATTGCTTCTTGTTTGAAAATTCTGTTACCTAAAACGGCTACCAGAAACATCACTCCGCCTCCGATCACGGCGCCTAACAAAGCATCGACGAAGGGGATTACTCTACCGAAAAAATTAATCAATAATCCCAAAGCCAAAACAACAATCAAGACCTTATTTAAAATTAGATGCGTCTTAATATCGATGACGGCAATAACTATCAGAGAATACACGAATACAGCGTAAAAAAGCGTTTCGGCTGTTAAGCCGAAGTTCATGAACAAAGCCCAGGTAATAAAAGCGGTAAACAGTTCAACCACGGGATATTGAAGGGAAATTTTTTCGCCGCAATAGCGACATTTCCCTTTTAACAAAATGAACGACAAAACAGGAATATTATGGTAAAACGGTATCGTATGACCGCAATTCGGACATTGTGAACGAGAAAACAGCAACGTTTTTTTTCTGGGAATACGATAGGCACAAACATTTAAAAAACTGCCAAAAGCCAACCCTATTAATATGACAAAAGCCTCCGACACGATCTATTCCTCCGGTTTAGCCATTTTTAACATACACTTTCCGCTTCAACGGACGTCCCGCGCTAAGAAAGAGTTACGGTTTTTTTTATTTCCGGAACGGCGGCTTGACCGATTTTACCCGAATCTTCATTTTCCGATGCATGTCTTAATAAATGGCGTTGAATCCGCGCGATTAACAAATTCATATTGATCGGTTTTGTTACAAAGTCATCGGCTCCGAATTCAAATCCTTTAAGCTCGTTTTCGGCTCCGTTCAAACTTGTAATAATTAACACCGGCACTTCCGCGGTATCGGGATCGTTGCGCAGATGTCGTAGAAATTCATATCCGTCCATGTTCGGCATCATCAAATCAAGCAGAATAATGTCGGGAGGTTGTTTTTCCACCTGTTCAAGCGCTTTGAATCCGTCTTCGGCTTCTCTCACTTTCCATCCTTTTTGGCGTTCCAACATTCGTTTGATGAGCAACCGCGTTACGGGATAATCTTCCACAACCAAAATATCCACGCCTTCTTTTTTCTTTGGCTTTGGCTTTTGTTTTTGAGGCTGGGAAGCCGCGGGTTTAGTAGCCGAAGCCGTTTCGGAAGTCTTTACGGTTTTCTTTATTTCCCGCGCAAGTTTTTTAATCTCATCGAGCGGATTGGATTCAACCTTTTTTCTTTCGCTTTTGGGCTTTTCAGAAACAGGATTTTTTTTCTCGGAAGGAATCTCGACCGTTTGTTTTTTCGCTGCTTTGGGTTTTACTTCGACTGATTTTTTTATTGTGCTAAGATCCGGTTGAATAACGCGCAAAATTTCCTGATAGTCGGCAATTCCCTCCGCCACCAGGGAGATGCCATCTTCAAATAAATTCCGGAATCCTTTTTGTCTTGCCAGCTTGCGTAATTCTCTGATAGAAAGCTCCTGAGACAATGCATCCTTTAATTCCCGATCCAAAAGAAGGATTTCATAAACGCCGATACGTCCCTTGTATCCGGTATAATTACAAACATTACAGCCGTTCGCCTGATAAACTTTGTAGTTTTCGTGGCCCAATTGAGTGAACATTTTAGTGAGTTTCGGATCCAAAAGTTTATCATTAACCGGTTTTTTACAATTTGTGCAGAGCCTCCGAACCAGCCGCTGCGCGATAATAGCCTGCAAAGATTCCCCCACTTTAATCTCATCCACGCCCATGTCTTTTAGCCTGGTAATGGTGCCAAAGGTATCGTTGGTGTGCAGAGTGCTTAGCACAAGGTGTCCGGTTAAGGCTGCCTGGATGGCAATTTCAGCCGTTTCCGAATCCCGGATCTCGCCCACTAAAATCACATCCGGATCCTGACGCAAGAATGAGCGCAAAGCAGAGGCAAAGGTAATTCCGGCTTTTTCATTCACCTGAACCTGGTTGATGCCCTCAAAAACATATTCGATGGGGTCTTCGATAGTTAAAATATTTGTGGAAGACGAACGCAATCGGTTAATGGCAGCGTACAAAGTAGTGCTTTTACCCGATCCCGTGGGACCGGTTACCAGAATCATGCCCTGTCGCACAGAAAAACATTTTTCCAGCAACTTAAGATTATGTCCGCGAATTCCCAATTGTTCAAACGAAACCATGGCTTTTCGGCGATCAAGAATTCGGATAACCACCTTTTCGCCGTAGCTTGTAGGCAAAACCGAAACGCGCAGATCGATATCGGCACCGTTTACGAAAATCTTCGCTTTTCCGTCCTGCGGTTTTCTTGTTTCGGCAATATTTAATTCCGAAATCACCTTTATCCGGCTTACCAACTGCGCATGAAGGGTTTTAGGCAGCTCCATCATCGTGTGCATAACTCCGTCGATGCGCAAACGAACCACCACGTCTTTTTCGCGCGCCTCGATGTGAATATCGCTTGCGTCATTATTAACGGCGTCGCCGAGAATTTGATTGACAAGTTTTACAACGCCTTTTTGCTCAACGTCGTCTTCTTCACCGGCAACTCTTACGCTAATATGAGCCGAGTCTTTTTTTACCAAAGAATCAATCAATTCTTCGGGAGAATAATATTCTTTAATTTTTTTACTGATCTGCTCCCGAAGCGCGAAAAATGTTTTGACATATTTCCCGGTGAGATACTCAATTTCCTGTTCCGCCTCAAGATTGTAGGGATTGAAACAGGCGATATGAACTTCTTTTGCGTTCTGCCGGATCGGGAATATATGATATTTTCTGCAGACATCTTCGGGGATTTTTTGAATCAATTTCTGGTCAATGGTCGCTTTATCCAGATCAATCACGGGAATTTTCAGAGCCTGTTCGATAAAAGTTATCAGGTCTTCTTTTTTTAAATATTTATTTTTCACTAACACGTCAAAAAAATAATCTTCCGATGAAAACCGTGTGGCTAATTCATCATATAAAGCCTGATCTATGATCTGATAATAAAGCAACGCTTTCACTAACCAGTCATCTTCAAAAATGTGTTTATGTGTAACACCCATACCTTTCAACCCTTTTCTGAATATCGTTATATCTTTTTATTTCTTATACCATTATCGATCAATAAATTATTATCATTAGTTTGATGAAAAGTTCCGACTGATTCTGGCATCTTTTTTTATTCGGAAGAGAAATACATCCTTATGAGGGGAGGATCGGGTAAGAAAGAGAAAATTCATCCGGACGTAAGATAATCAACCTGATCGTCTTACAATTCCCGAAATTATCGTTGGCAAATTACGGGGGAATCGCCCTGAATGTCATAAACATTATAAAGTTTTTTGAACAATACAAAATCAATAAAAAAACGAACAGCCGTTTAACGCCACCGCCAGCTTCCCGGACGCCTGGGTCGTGAACTCGGAACCGCCGGTTGCCAGGGAGCGGAAAGCGCCGGTTTTTGCTCTGCTGTACCGGAAACAAAAACCGCGGTTTTTTCAAGAGCGCGCTCTATCCGGAACGCCTTTTCCGCCGCCCGCAGAATTTCCGGCTT
>JAJRSN010000021.1 GCA_024278715.1 Calditrichota bacterium | reverse complement strand
ATTTGAGTATCTGATTTTAACACCATCCGAAGAGTAGTTTTAGCAATTCACTTATTTTTCATTCCTTCTTAAAGCTTCAGCAATTTAATCTTCCGTGCCATATTTCAGCCATTTGGATATTGTCGGGGAAAATGAAATTTTTAGGTATCGGCGGGATTACGGAATTGGCATTTATCGGATTAGCATTTCTGTTACCAAGGTTAAAAGCTAAACTATTTTCGGATATTTAAAGTTAAATCCTTGCTTTTTTTGGCAGAATTGTAAACAACTTATTTCCGTTATTTGCTTTATGCACGGCTTATGAGAAAATAGAGAACACGGAGCGCTCTTTGGGTTAAAAAAAGAAACCGCAAAGTTCACGAAGGAGGTACAAAGGACGCAAAGGAAAATTAGTCCATGAAATTTAATTATTGCCTTTTGGAGTTGCAGCTCGAACGGATTAAATTTTCCGGTTTCGAAATGTTACGGGAGTTAAACTTTAAAAACGGCAGGAAATTTCATAGTTCACAATTTGTGTTCAAGCCCCTAAAGGGGCTATAATAAGGTCGTAAACGACCTGAAAACAATAAAGCTGTTTGCTTCACAATTAAAACCGCGCCTTATAAAGCTCGTGAACGACCTGAAATGAATTTATGCGTCTTTTTCTTAAAAAGTCTTTATTTAATTTCCATTTTAAAAAACTCAATATGTCCATAAAATTTTATTCCCTTTCGGAGTTGCGGTTTGAACGGATTAAATTTTCCGATTTCGAAATGTTACCGGGAATTAAAGTTTAAAGATGGCAGAAAATCTCCTACTTCACAATCTGTGTCCAAGCCCCTAAAGGGGCTATAATAAGGTCGTAAACGACCTGAAAAGTATTTCGCCCCCTCCTTCCCAATCATCTCCTCTTAATCGGCGATCGCCAAAATACAAAAGGAAAATTTTTCCTCTAAAAACATCACTTTTTTCCAGCTTCAAAAACCTTCTTTAACCTAAATTTTTTTTCAACCCCCTTATATCAACCGTTTCCCTTGATATCACTGGTTTTATTTCATCCTTTATCCCGATGAAAGCCGCTTTGTTTTACTGGCATGGTATTTGTCATTAATACTCGCAACAGGAAGTGTTGATTGAAAGGTATGACCTCAGGATGAAGTTAAGCAAAAAATGTTTTTTAGTTTTAATTCTGTTTCTCATTGTTCTGCCCGCCACGGTAAACGCACAATCCTCATTGCCGAAAGTTTCCATCGGGTTCGATCAATCCAATAGTCCCGATTCTCTGGTTCCGACCCTTCAAATTCTATTCATGATTACAATCCTGAGTCTTGCGCCTTCCATTATCATTATGATGACCTCGTTTACCCGTCTGGTTGTGGTGTTTCATTTTTTAAGACAGAGCCTTTCCACGCAAACCGTGCCTTCCAATCAAATTCTTGTCGGTCTGGCGCTGTTCTTGACCTTTTTTATCATGAAGCCGGTAATCAGCGAAGTTAACAACAAAGCCCTGCAGCCTTATTTAAAAAAAGAGATCAGTCAATCCGAAATGTTTGACCGGGCATCAAAGCCTATTAAGCTGTTTATGTTAAAGCAAACCAACGAAAAAGACCTGAAATTGTTTATCAATCTTCAGGGCGGCGAAAAACCGAAAACCCCGGCTGAAGTCCAATTATCCACGCTCATTCCGGCGTTTATTATCAGCGAATTAACCACAGCTTTTAAAATCGGATTTTTGTTGTATTTGCCCATGCTGCTTATCGATATAGTCGTGGGCAGCGTTTTGCTTTCCATGGGAATGATGATGTTGCCGCCCATTATGATCTCTATGCCCTTTAAAATTCTACTGTTTGTGCTGGTTGACGGGTGGTATTTACTTATTGAATCACTAATCAGAGGATTTTAGCATGTCCACGGATTTTGTTATTTATATCGGACGTCAGGCGCTGACCACCGCCTTTTTGATTTTATTGCCGGTTCTCGGAACGGGATTAGTCATTGGTCTTTTAATCGGTATTTTTCAGGCAGCCACCCAGATCAATGAAATGACATTAACCTTTGTTCCCAAAATTATCTTAATGTTCCTGGTAATCTTTTTACTGATGCCGTGGTTTTTGAATTTAATGATGGACTTTATGGTGGAAATCTTTAATTACGTAGCGCTGGTTACACAATAATATGTACGCAGTAATTGACAAACTAAGCCAACAAACGCCTTTGTATTTACTGGTTTTTTCCAGAATTTCCGCAATGGTACTCACCATGCCTTTGTTGGGATTCGGAGCCATCTCCGTGCGCATAAGAGTGATGCTGGCTTTTGTTCTGACCTTGGTTATTTCACCACTTTTAATTCCGCAGGTGGTTTACGTGCCCACCCATTTGTTGCAGCTATTTTTTGATGTAATAAGAGAGGTGCTCATAGGTTTAATGATCGGTTACGGCGCGCAGATAGTATTTGAAGGCATTATGTTAGCCGGAGCTTACGTGGGATTCCAATTGGGTCTGGCGATTATGAACGTCATCGATCCCACCAGCCAAAATCAAATGCCCATTATCGGAAACTTTTGGGTGATGGTAGTTCTGATGTTTTTAATTCTTACCAATACCCATTATTTTTTGATTGAGACGATTTATCTGAATTTCAAGATAATTCATCCCGCTTCGGCGGTTTTTAAGCCGATGGCGGGCGAGGCTATTGTTCACAGCGGAAGTATTATTTTTGATATGGCGGTTAAATTTGCCGCTCCCATAATGATTTTTATCCTGGTTTTTGATGTGGCAATTTCGTTTATGGCAAGGGTAATGCCGCAGTTAAACGTCTTTTTTGTCAGTTTACCGCTAAAAATTACCTTTGGCTTGTTTTTGCTCATTACGTCTTTGAATATTTTTCAGGGAATGTTCGGTCATATTGCCGAACAGATGGAAAGTCTGGTCACTCAGATAATTCGGGGAATTTAAAGAATGGCAGAGACCGCACAAGAAAGAACCGAAAAACCGACCCCGCGAAAGCGGAAAGAGGCAAGAGAAAAAGGAAACGTTGCCAAGAGCACAGAATTAAACTCCGTGGCTGTTTTAATTACGGGCATCGTTACCTTAAAAATCTGTTTAACCTCTTTTGGCGGTTCTTTTAACGAATTCATCGTGATGATCTATCACGAGTCATCGCTAATGGAATTAACGCCTCAAACGATGCCGCTGCTGGGGTTAACGGTAATAAAGGTTTTTGCGATGATAACACTCCCTGTTTTGCTAAGCATCATGCTTGCCGGATTTGTAATCAATTTTGTGCAGGTGGGTCCTTTGTATGCCAATAAGGCTTTGCAACCGGATTTTAAAAAGATAAACCCTTTTAGCGGAATTAAACGAATGGTCTCTCCGCGCTCTCTGGTGGAACTGATCAAAGGGCTGCTTAAGATCGGCATCATGGGATTTGTAGCCTATCTGGTAATCAACAAACATATCGATGAAATTTACGAGGTGGTTTATCTTTCGGCGGGCGAAGTTATCGTCAGATTGGGAAGCCTTCTTTTAGAGATGAGCGTTAAGGCGACAGCAGTGCTTTTTATTATGGCAGTTGCCGATTTTGCCTATCAGCGGTATGAGTATGAAAAGGGCTTAAAAATGTCCAAGCAGGAAGTTAAGGAAGAAACCAAACAGTACGAGGGCAATCCGCTGATCAAAAGTGCCATTCGCAGCAAACAGATGCAGATGGCTCGCAAGCGCATGATGAACGACGTGCCCGAGGCAACGGTGGTGGTAACCAACCCGACTCACATTGCCATTGCCTTAAAATATGAACCGCAAAGTAAATCGGACGCGCCCAAAGTTGTTGCCAAAGGTAAAATGAAGCTGGCGGAGCGTATTAAACAGATCGCCAGAGAACACGGCATTCCCGTAATCGAAAACAAACCTTTGGCGCGCGGACTGTACGAAGCCTGCGAAGTGGGCACGGAAATTCCCGTGGCATTTTATCAGGCGGTCGCCGAAATATTGACCCAGGTTTACCAGACGGACAAAAAGAGATTACCCAATATCGGAGAAATAAATGGCTGAAAACAGCGATAACACCTTTGTGATGAAAATGGGGGCAAACACCAATATTATGCTTACCGCCGGAATCATACTGATTCTTGCGGTAATGGTTCTGCCGATGCCCAGTTTTTTGCTGGATATGTGTTTGGTAATGAACATTTCGGCTGCGCTGCTGGTTCTGTTTGTGACGCTCTTTATTTTACGACCGATGGATTTTTCCGTGTTTCCGGGATTGCTGTTGATTTTAACGCTCTTTCGCCTTTCGTTGAATATTGCCTCAACCCGTTTGATCTTAAGCCAGGGATATGCCGGAGAGATCATTGCCTCGTTCGGTTCTTTTGTGGTGCAGGGCAATTATGTGGTGGGAATGGTAATCTTTCTGATTCTTGTGATTATTAATTTTGTGGTTATCACCAAAGGCGCCACCCGAATCGCCGAAGTTTCCGCCCGGTTCACTCTTGACGCCATGCCCGGCAAGCAAATGGCGATTGACGCCGATCTGAACGCGGGATTGATAGACGACATCGAAGCTCAGAGAAGAAGAGAAGAAATTTCCAAAGAAGCCGATTTTTACGGCGCCATGGACGGAGCCAGTAAATTTGTGCGCGGCGACGCCATTGCCGGATTGTTAATCACTTTGATCAATTTAATAGGCGGTTTGTTGATCGGAGCAATTCAGGGCGGAATGTCACTTAGCGAAGCGGCGGCAACTTACGCGCTTTTGACCGTGGGCGACGGTCTGGTGGCGCAAATTCCGGCATTGCTCATTTCCGTGGCTTCGGGAATTGTAATCACACGCGCCTCTTCCAGCGCCAACATGGGCGATCAATTAGCCACCCAGATCATCGCTCAGCCCAAAGCCAT
>JAJRSN010000360.1 GCA_024278715.1 Calditrichota bacterium | reverse complement strand
GGAAAATCGGACTGCGAAAATTCTTATTACTCATTTGCTTTTTCCTTTTGCTCCCTCGGTTTTACGGGAACTTAATACTTTGTCAATAATTCCGTACTCAAGGGCTTCTTTAGGAGACATGAAATAGTTGCGATCGGTATCTTTTTCGATCTGCTCAATCGGATTACCGGTAATATCCGCCAGAATTTTATTAAGGGTGTTTTTAATACGCATAATTTCATTGGCGGCAATGGCAATATCCGAAGCCTGACCCTCAGCACCGCCCAACGGCTGATGGATCATTATCCGGGCATGCGGCAAAGCATAGCGTTTGCCTTTGGTTCCGGCAGCCAGCAAAATAGCAGCCATGCTTGCAGCCTGACCCATGCATGTGGTAACAACATCCGGTTTAATATATTTAATTGTGTCATAAATAGCTAATCCGGACGATACGATTCCGCCGGGAGAATTAATATAAAGATAGATGTCTTTTTTCGGATCTTCCGCTTCCAAAAACAATAATTGCGAAATTACCAAACTTGCAATATTGTCGTCGATCGGCGTTCCTAAAAAAACGATCCGTTCTTTCAACAGCCGGGAATATATGTCATAAGCGCGTTCTGTTCGCCCTGTTTGTTCGATAACTATGGGAACCAGCGGCATCCGCACGCTCCTTTCTTTTCTTTGAATTTACCTTTTCAATCGAGCACTATTTCATTTTCTTTAATTTCCGAGTTCTCAAACAGGAAGTTTTTAACCTTATCGTAAAAAAGGTCGTCTTTTAAATGCTGAATTTGATGTTTGTTAGCCTTTATCAGCTCCCGTTGTTTTTCGTCCTTAACGTTTTCCTGCAGGAACTTATCAATGTCTTCATCCGTAACTTCGATCTTTTCTTCTTCGGAGATGCGCTTTGTCAAATAGAACCATTTAACCATTGTTTCGGCGTTTGCCTCGTAATGTCTTCGCAAATCTTCCTCTTTTAAATCGGGATTTTTAAGCCGCGCGTTTTTTATCATATTGTCGAGATAGTTGTCGATCATCGTTCGGGGAACGTCAAAAGGATTTTCTTCCAAAAGCTTTTGAATCAATTCTTCTTCCAGACGGCTTTCCGACTCTAACTTGTAGCGCTGTTCCAGATTTTCACGAATTCGCTTCTTCAAATCATCGACTGTTTTAAGACTTTCGTCGCCAAGCTCTTCAACAAATTCATCGGTTAATTCGGGAATTTCTTCTTTACTAACGGTTTTGACGGTAATATCGTACAATTCCTTTTTGCCGGCGTATTCCTGCTGCGGAAAATCTTCGGGGTAAACCTTTTCAACCCGTTTGGTTTCGCCGACTTTGGCTCCCACCAACTGAAGCTCGATATCTTTATCAAAGCGACCTTCGCCCACTACAAAAGAAACTTCCTCATACTTACGACCAATAATCGGAACTCCTGTTTCGTCCAATTCCTGCATATCAACGCTGATCTTGTGACCCTCTTCGACGGGTCCGTCAACCGCCGTTACCACAGCGCGTTCCTTGAGTAATTGTTCGATATTTTCATCGACTAATTTGTCGGTAACAACGTAAATATCACGCGTTAACTCGAGACCCTTGTATTTTTTCAATTCGATTTCGGGAAAAGTTTCCACTTCGATTTGCGAAACCAAATTCCCCTCTTCGTCAAAATCAACTTCCTTGGCTTCGGGGCTGCCTAAAATTTCGATATTTTCTTGTTCGGCGGCTTCTTTCAGACTTCTTTCCAACGCATGTTCCAGAGTGTATGCTTCTATTAAACCGGCGTAGCGTTTTTTTACCATTCCTAAAGGCGCCCTGCCCTTACGAAACCCCGGCAATTCAACCTCTTTACGTACTCTATTTGCCTGATCTTCACGGATCGTATCTACCTGTTCTTTCGGAAGCGTAATCTTTAATTCGCGTTTGGAACTAGATATTTTTTTAACTTCGGTTTTAACCATTAGTTTGGAACCTCCCTTTCACACTCAAATAATTTTAAAATCAATAAATTTACTTTGTTTTACCTGCAAAAGCAAATAATGTAAACGGAGAATATTCACCGTTAATCAGGATATTTGGAAGCGTAAACAAGAAAACCACAAGCAAAATAAAACGATACACAGCAAATAAAAATTTCAACACAAAAAACAATGATAAAAAAGGCTTCTCTTTTTTGACGAAAAATAATGCACGCTGCTTTTCACGCTTCTGAAATTACGTATTGCAACTTTTCCCTTTTGCTTACATCAAACCAATTACTTTAAGCAAAATGTCCGGAGTTTTGGTTTCTCTGTTTAAAATTCATCCCTTCGTCGAATGTAATATTCGGGCTTAATCCCACAATGTCCGGAGAAATACAAGATTTTCCGGACGTTTTTTTTAAGGAACGGGTGCTGAAATTAATTTTAGTTTTAATCCGTTCTTTCCCTAAATTTATTGAAGCTTTAACGCCAGGAGATAAACTTGATACGACGGCAACGCAATTTTTATGCTTTTTTGTGGCACGCGTTCTGGTTTTCTTTTACTTTCGCTTTTACCGATTACAACACAGTGCTGCCGGCAATGATCGTAAAAGCCGGGGGGGCTTCGTGGCATATCGGCGTTTTGACATTTATTACCATCGGTTTCCCGCTAATTTCTCAATTGATATTTACTCCGTTTCTTGCCTCGCGTTCGTCTAAAAAGCCTTATCTGCTTTTCGGAATTAATTTGCGAGTTATTGCCCTGGCGGGTATCGGCGCTACTATTTTTGTCTTTACCAAAGGGTCGTCTTCATTAGTCATTTTTTTGATCTATTTGTGGATGCTTCTCTTTACTTTCAGCGGCGCTTTTGCGGGACTTTCTTACACCCACATCGTGGGAATCAGTTTCAGCGGCAACGAGCGGAAATTTTTTCTCGTAAAAAAACAGATTTTAGGCGCGGTCGGAATGGCTTTGTCCGCATATATTGTTCGTCTGGTTTTAAGTCAACGGGAATACCCCTCCAACTATACGCTTTTGTTTTTTATGGCGAGTGCTATGCTGCTTCTGGCTTCATTGGGTTTCTGGATTTTGCGTGAACCAGTTCAACGGTCAAATACCTCACAAATTTCCGTTTTTCAATTAACGAAAAAGATTCCCGCCATTTTAAAAGAAAACCGAAACCTGCTGAATTTGATTATTGTCGCCAATTTTCTTTCCGCTTCGCTGATCTTGATTCCTTTCCTGACCGGATCGTTAAAAGAGCAGTTCACCCTGACCGGCAGTTTGGTGGGCAATTTACTTTTGTTTCAATACGCCGGAATGATTATCTCTAACGCCTTCTGGAACCGGATTGTCCGCTCAAAGGGTTTTAAGGGATTGCTCTTCCTGACCATATTGATGGTAAGCGCCATTCCCATATTCGGAATACTCATTTTGGCGATAAGCTCCAAACCTTTGCTTTTTCTTTTGTTCTTTTTTATCGGCAGCGGAATAAGCGCTTACAAAATCGGCATGGAAGGCGGCTTGCTGGAAATTTCAACCAACGAAAATCGCGTTTTGTTTACCGGCGTCTTTGGCGCCATGAACATCATTTCGTCCGTTCTTCCGCTTATAACGGGTTTTGTTTTTCATCTGTTACCCTATCATACCATTTTTATCGTGTTCAGCCTGATCACATTCAGCAGTATTTATTTCTTAAAAAAGATGCGCTGCCCGGTTGACCTGTGAGTTTATTTTTTTGGAAACCGCCGAATATCTTTGTAACTAAAAGTAAAATATCCCGGAATTTCACCGCGGCTGTTTTTATTTAAGGACGCGGTATCGGAATCGAAAAATGCAAATGATCTGCTGTTTTGGGAATAAACTTTTGTTTTTAGAACTAAATATCTTCGGAATGTAATAAAAAATATTCATGCTAATTAACAAATGTTTTGGCTTCATTTAATAAATTCCCTAAATTATTAAAAATAAGTTAAGGAGGAAAAATGCAACTGACCGATTTACTCAATGAAGATCATATTTTAATTCCGCTGAAATGCAAAACTCGCGACGAGTGTATTCGGACTTTAATTGAATCTATCCATAAAGAGGGATTGATTGACGATATCGAAAAAGCTTATCTTGCCATTCTGGAACGTGAAAAATTAATGACCACCGGGGTGGGCAACGGAATAGCCATTCCCCATTGCAAGCATAATTCGTGTCCCAATTTTGCAGTCGCCTTTGGCATACACCCGAAAGGCGTCGATTTTGAAGCTATCGATAAAAAGAAAGTGCATTTGATCTTTCTTTTGGTAGGTCCCGAGAACAATCCCAGTTTACACATAAAGTTGTTAAGCCGTATTTCCCGGTTAATGAGCAATGAAGAGCTTCGCGAACAGCTTTTGGAATGTAAATCTCCGCGGGAAGCTCTGGAACTTCTCAAAGAAGAAGAAGGCTACTACTTTGAATTAGAGTAATCTTCGGAAATAAAATTTCATTTTTGAATATTTATCGGTATTAATTCTTTCTATGCAAATAGAACCGGGTGCGTAATTTACCAAATAATAATCCGGAAACCCGGTATTTATAATTTTTTAGCGCTACGTTGAATTGCCTTTGTTTTAAAAGGCATAATCCGGAGAACTTTAAAAATATGAAATTAATTTTTTTTGTTCTGAATAAAGAAGAATTTTTAAACGAGGTTTTGGAATCTTTCGTTGAATTGGGAATTTCAGGGGCAACCGTGATTGACAGCGTGGGAATGGGACGAATTTTGGCGCACGATATTCCGATCTTTGCCGGTTTTCGCAACTTGCTGCAAGAGAGCCGTCCGGGAAACAAGACCATATTCAGCGTTGTTGACGACGAAAAAATACCCTTAATGGTCAAGACATTGGAACAAATCATGGGAGATCTGGACGAGCCAGGGAACGGTATTTTTATCAGCATTCCTGTCGATTTTGCAAAGGGAGTACACCAGTTTTAAAAGGATGCCTTTTTGTCGAAGGAAACGAGTATCATCAATACAAACTGATATTCAACCAAGGAATCGAACAAAATACATTTTAATTTTGCGCGGTTCCCTTAAAATACAATACATGAATTAGATTTCCATGGCTCCAAATTCAGAATACATCGGTACTTACAAGATTATCGAGAAAATCGGCGAAGGCGGAATGGCTTTTATTTACAAAGCGATCCAGCCTTCTCTGAAACGTACCGTTGTAATCAAAAAACTTAAAGACCCCAATCGTGAAATAGTCAAACGTTTTAAAAAAGAAGCCCTTCTCAGCGCTTCGTTTCACCACGAAAATCTCGTCGCCATTTACGACTTTATTTACGCCAACCGCAACTATTACCTGGTAATGGAACATGTGGACGGCGAAGATTTACATTCCGTCATCGATTACTTAACGCCCATACCCGCTCAGACAGCCGCTTTAATTTCGCTGGCAATTGCCAGGGGGCTGGAATACACCCATTCACGAAACATCATCCACCGCGATATTAAACCTTCTAACATCCTTATCTCTTTTGACGGAGACGTAAAACTAATCGATTTCGGTATCGCCCGCGATGATCTTTCCACGCGATTGACCCTGACGGGCATGATAGTGGGCACCCCGGCTTACATGTCTCCCGAGCAGGTGAACGGCGACTCTTTAACAGCCCAAAGCGATATTTTTTCTTTGGGAGTTCTGCTTTACGAAATGCTTACAGGTCTTAAACCT
>JAJRSN010000359.1 GCA_024278715.1 Calditrichota bacterium | reverse complement strand
TGTAAACTTTTTCCATGATTTGCAGTCCGGTGAGTTTTTCCTGTGCAAATGCGTTAAAGGCAAACGCCGTTGTTAGAATTAAGAACATACTTACTTTGTACTTCATCGTACACCTCCGTTTTTTTTGATCGGATAACCGAATTTTCAGGAGCTTATTTTTTTCTTCTTATTCTCTGTTATCCTGCTTGATTACTATTTTTGTAGCACCTTGGTCGGTTTTGTCGGCTTCGGCGCTTTAATCACCAGTATCCTTAAAACCGCCTCGCTTTCATTGTACCAGCAGTGCGGAATATCTTTCGGACTGTCGATCAATGTGTCAGCGCTTACTTCTTTTTTCTCGTCTCCTACCTCGACAACGCCCGTTCCTTCCAGCACATAAAAGATTGCATCCACGGGCGTAATGTGTCTTTTAAGGCTTTCGCCGGGTTGCAGCGTTAAGTGGATAACCTGAGCGTGCTTTGTATCGTACAGAGGACGTGCGTCCACGTTGTGCGGATTTTTCATCCGGCTTGCCTGACTGATGTGAATTAAATTCATTTCTTCTCCTTTAATGTATTGTTTTTCTTTTTAAAATAATTATCGGAACTGTATAAGATTAGAAACATAACTGTCACCGTGCCCAGAAAACTGGTGAACATGTTAAGTGATACCAGCGCGCCTAAGATGCGGTTTGGAGGAAACACGGAGAACAGCAGCACTAAAAATCCGGCAATGACCACGATAGCGTTAAAAATAATCGCCCGCCCCGAGTGGTGCATGGTCAGTTGCACAGTACGAAGCTTATTCCCGGTTTGGGCGGCATAAATTTTATAGCGCTCGATAAAATGGACCGCATAATCGATACCTATACCAATGGCAATACTGGAGATCAACGCCGTAGTGGTGCTCAGCGGAATGTTCAGAAGCCCCATCACGCCAAAACCGATTAAAGCCGTAATGATAATGGGCACAGACCCGATTAGTCCTATGGAAAATTTTTTGAACATTAGCGACAATAAAATGATTATGATGAACAGAGACATAATCAGACTGGTAATCTGACCTTCGAGAATCAGGTCAGTAAACACCAGCGCCTTGTAACCGGAACCGGCGTAGTTCACTACCACGCCATGCTTATTGAAATCGTCTTTGTATTTTTCGATGACGGAAAGGGCGCTTCTCAGCGCTTTGGAATTATCGCTTTTCAACTGATAAGTGATGTTTGCCTTTTTGTAGTCTTCGGTGACCACCTTCCACAGATTTTCCGGATCTCCGGACATCTCGTACAACAGCAGGTATTGGGCAATCAAATCCTGATTGTCGGGAATGGCGTCGTATTTGGCGCTGTCGGCATGCATAACCTTGTTCATGCGCCTTAAATAATCCGCCAGAGAAAAGGAATTTCCAACCACCGGCAGATGACCGACTACATCATCCTGCATTTTATCGATTAGTTTTAGCACTTCCGGTTCTTTAAAGGTGTCTTTGTCTTTACCTTCCAAAATCACGTTCAAGGTGCTGGTGCCGCCAAAGTGCTCGTTGATGAATTTATCGGTGAGGACGATCTCGCTGTCTTGTTCGAATTTTTCCAGAAAGCTGGAATTAATCCAGATTTTTGTCATTCCCCAAACTGAAACAGCAACGATGAAAATAGTAAGACCGTAAACAAGATTTCTATGTTTGACCACGCCTTCGGCAAAGCGATAGGCAATATGGTCGGTTGCGTCGTCCTGATCGGTTTTAATTTTCTTTTTGGGTTTCGGCAAACCAAACGTTAGAATAGCAGACGGGATTAGGAGCAAAGAAAATAACATAGCCATCATCACACCGAAAGCCGTGAAAACGCCAAAATACTTAATGGGATAAACCTGGGACGTTAACAGGGAAATAAATCCCACAGCCGTGGTTATCGACGTCATAACCACCGGACGCCACATTCCGTGCAGCATATCCTTCACCGCCTCATGCCGGGTGGCTTTGGGATTTTCCTTTAAAAACAGGTACAAATGGCTGTACAAATGGATGCCGTCCGCCACGCCGATGGCAATCAGCATCACCGGAATCATGGTGGACACGGAGTAAATGGGAATATTTACCGCCGCCATTAAGCCAAACGCCCAAATAGTACTGAACAACACTACCAAAAGAGTAAAGAAAACGCTTTTAAAATTGCGCAATACCAGATAAAGCACAAACAAAATAACCAGCACCACAACAGGCACCATACGTTTCATATCCTGTGGACCCAAATATGCCAAAGTGCCTTCCACAATGGGTCGTCCGGCAACGTAAACCTTTTCAGGATTTTCGTATTCTTTGGCAATATCCAAAATGCGTTGGTAAAATTCCTGCGAAAACACATCGTCATCGATGGCTGCAATAATGACGGCAACTGTTTCGTCGGCGGAAACAAGCCGTCCGAAGACCATCTCGTTGTTGCGCACCTTTTCGCGCAATTCCGCTAATTTAGCCGGATTTTTGGGCACGCGCTTATAAAACGCTTTTACGTCCATGCCGTCTTCGGTGCCGATGATATTATCCGCGGTGTACAACGAGGTTACATCATTTTTTTCGATCTCTTTCATTTTCTGTAATTTTTTTGTCAGGTCTTTTACCTTTTTCAGCGTACTGTAGTTGTATATGCCATCCTTGTTTTCCAAAGCAATGATGATACCGTCTTTAATATCGAACCATTTTTCAGCCTGATTGCTGTAAACAAAAGCCGGATGCTGCTCTGGCATGTACTTATCCAGATTGGTCTCCATGCGCGTGTTTTTACTCATGGCGAACATAAACGCTAACGAGATAAGCAGGATTGCCGCTAATATCAGTTTCGGATACTTTAGTAACCGTTCTAAAAGTTTTTCCATCCCATTCTCCTTAAAATCGGGTTGTTCAGCAAATAAAGTGAATGTTCACTCACTTGCCGGGTAAAAAAATTTACTTTTTGATTAATGTCTCAATTGTCTGCCAGAGCTTTTGCCCTTCGCTTTGCAAATCGAATGAAAATTCGGAAAGGCGCCAGCGGGTTACGACAAGACGCAGTGTACCGGTCAGGATAACCGCCAGTTGATCCGCGGGTACATCGTCACGTAATTCCTGCTGTTGTTGCCCTGCTTTGATAATTTCGATAATCAACTGCTGAGTCTCCTGCATAATTTGGTAAACCATTTCGGACAGACGCTTATCGTTACGGAAAAAATCTTCGGAAAAAATTACCGAAGCAAACGCCGGATTGTTTGAAAATTGTTCGAATCGTTTGGTAAAAAAAGCTTTTAATTGTTCCGAAGCGGCGGAGGCGGTGCCCTGTATGCTTTGTAAAATCTGATCTTTGTTTTCTTTAAACAAAGTCAGAATGCCCAGCAGAATGTCCTGTTTGCTCGTAAAATGCCGGTAGATTGCGGATTCGACAATTCCTATTTTTTTCGAAATATTTTTGATGGTCAATTCCTGAATGCCTTTTTCCGCTATTAAGCTAATGGCTGTGTTAATAATTTGAATTTGTCGTTCGCTGTAATTCATTCTCATATCCCTTGTTATGTGTGCGAATGTTCACTCACAATATAAAAATCCAATTTCCGTTTGTCAAATTTTCTTTTTAAAGATTCTTTGGGAATTTACAGAGTCAGATGTTTCTTGATTCGAATTATTTCCTGATCAAGAAACCGCTCCAGCTCTGGCTTCCATATAAAACGGTTGAGAACCCGCGGAGTGAGACCTGTGATATTGTAGTGCATTTGCCATCGAATATTTGTGGAACCGTCGGCTAATTTATTAAGCACAATTGAGTGAGAAATTGATTTAAAAAGTTTTATAGAATTGTCTTTTTTAATCGGTTGAAGGGTGATTTGGTAATTCACATAGTCGATGATCATCAAATGTTTGACCTTAACGGCGGAAGAGTGCGGGAAGTAATTTAGAGTAACTTCGATGGTATCTTGCTTTTTATCGGCGGACAGAATTTGATTTGTCTGAGAAAGCGCAATTTGTCGTAAAGCCACGGGCAGCGGAGTATCCGTGGCAAATTCGCGGGTTATGGTTGTCTCGGATTCCGAAGTGAAAATCAGGATTAAAAACCCGATAATAAATACGGAAATTAAAAGAAAAACTATTTTTAAAAACTTCATTTGAATAAAATCATTTTTTTGACTTTCCGGTTTTGCTCTCTTTTTGTTCGGCAGCAACTTTTTTGCAAACGAAGCGCGTCGTCCGATTCGTTTAATCCGCTCGGGATCATTGCGCGATTTCCCGAGGCAAGTAATGCATTGTTCTAATCTACCATGCTAAACAAATATTTGCAACTGTACTGCCGTGGGGTAGGAACAAAGGCAATTGTTGTTTTAGCCTTGAACGGCTGTGGAAAATTTTCCGAACAACAATGTTTTTGTCATTTTGCGCAAAAAAATTCAATCTTATTTTTTCTTTCGATGCGTTCAATTAATTGCCTTACCCATCGACTAACGTCCCGCCCTTCGAAACAACGATTTCAAAGCGATTCGCAAAAAATCGCTTTAACGGCTTAGGGGTATTGTTTGACATTGTTGTAACTTTTATATTTTGAAAGCGAATTTCACTATTGATTGAAGGAGAGTGGTTCATGAAACTGCAAAGAACAAAGGTGATTTTGTTGGTGATTTTTTCAGTTGTTGCCATGAGTATTGTGGCATGTAAAAATCAAAAAAGCAGCGCGCTAAACAAAACCGAATACAAAAGGCAGATCGACGAATGGCACAAAAAAAGAATTGCCAGACTTACCGCGGAAGACAGTTGGCTTAGTCTTGCAGGATTATTCTGGTTAAAGTCCGGCGAAAATAGTTTTGGATTCGGACAGGGAAATGACATTCAATTTTCTGATAAAGAAAAACCAATTACCATTGGCTGGTTTTATTTGAATGACAGTACGGTTAAAGTTCGTGTTAAAGAAGGGGTGCAAGTGCTTGTTGACGGCAAGCCGATACGGGAAATGGTTTTAAAATCGGATGTAAGCGGAAAACCGACGGTAATGAGCATGGGTTCTCTGATGTGGTATGTAATTGAACGCGACGGTCGTTACGGGATTCGATTGAAGGATAAGAATAATCCTGCGATTAAGGATTTTAAGGGTATTAAGCGCTTTCCCGTGGATTTAAAGTGGCGGATCAAAGCCAAATTTGAACCGTATCAGCCGCCGAAGAACATACCCATCCCAACGGTATTGGGCACCACAACGTCGTCCACCTGCCCCGGAGCTCTGGTATTTGAATTAAACGGTAAAACCTTTCGTTTGGATGTTCTTGCCGATAGTCCCAAAGATCCGTTGTTTGTTATTTTCGGCGATAAGACTAACGGTGAAGAGACTTACGTTACGGGACGCTTTTTGGTGGTCGATCCGCCGGACGAAAACGGCGAAACTTTCATCGATTTTAACAAGGCGTATAATCCGCCGTGCGCGTTTACCGAATATGCCACCTGTCCTTTGCCGCCGCCTCAAAACCGGCTGCCTGTAGCCGTTAAAGCCGGAGAAAAGGCGTATGAAGGCGGAACGCACCATTAAACAAACGGATTCTCTATTCATTGTAATGCGTTATCGATATTTAATCCGTTGTCGTTAAATTGGTTATTCGTTAAGCGTTAAGCGGCTTCTTCAATCACTTGTTACTGGTTACTGGTCGTTCTGGTTATTCCGCTCCCTGAGCTTGTCGAAGGGATCTTGTAACATGGAGCCTGTCTATTTACTTTGTTACTCTGTCACTCTGTAACTTTGTAACTTTTCGTTAATCGTTAAGCGTATAAGGGTTAAGAGGCACTGGTTGCTGGTTACTCGCCACTTGTCACATTTTCGTTGAGCGGTAAGGGTGTAAGCGTATAAGCGGCTTCTCCATCTACGTATCACTGCTTTCTGACAATCCTTTTTTATTTTGTATTTTGTATTTTGTATTACTCATCACGGCTTTCCGCATTCTGCTTTCTCTTTTTTCCTTTTTCATTTTTCTTATTCCTCACGATTAACTCACAACTACCTTGTCACTTTGTCACTTCGTCTCTTTGTCAGGTTACTCGTCACTCGTTACTTGTCACTATGCCCTTTGTCGCTTTAATCTTTAAAGAACTTTAATCTTTAATCTTTAATCTTTTATCTTATCTCTCCCTCTTGGTTTTTCAGCCTTTTTGATTATTTATTTTCACTGAAGAGATTTTTTACTTATTTTTTAATCATGCGAGTATCGGGATTGATTTTTTCTCTCGGGAGAAATATTAGTCCAAAAAGTGTCGGAATTCTACTCATGATTTGAAAATTGCATGCTGTTAACTATCCGCGTTGTTTTGCCGAATATGGGAATTAAAGCGCCGGAAAAGCGCTCTTGTCAGAAGCAGCTTTAAGGAATATTTGGCAAGGAATTTAGTTAATAATAGTGGGGTTTTGGCATCGATAAAAATTTTAATTAGGGAAATCAATGCTTAAACATAGAGGAAGTATCAATGAAAAACGAAGAAACTATGTGTCCGTTGTTCCCTGACAAACCCTGCCCCCATGGACATGATTCAGCAGAATCGTGTATGGTGCGTTTAAATGCCGATTTTGATCCTGTGGCTGACTTCCGTGATTATCTGTTAATAAACTGCGCCGTTTTAAGGGCTGAAAAAGAAAACATTAAAGAGAAGAGAGAGTGAATCTCGATTATTACGGAGAAGATGACCATGCCGAATACAGTCGCCAAAAAGATAAACCTGCTGGGCTTAAAAAAAGAAACGTTAACCGGAATTTACCGGAATTTAATTCTTGCCCGTTTTATGGATCAAAAGATGTTGATCATGTTAAAACAGGGTAAAAGTTTTTTTCATATCGGATGTTCCGGTCACGAGGCGGTTCAAATCGCGGCGGGTTTTTCCATGCAGCCGGGCTATGATTATGTGTATCCCTACTATCGGGATCTTGCATTTGTGCTGCAATACGGACTAAAGCCGGAAGAGGTGTTTCTGAATTTTCTGGCGAAAGCGGACGATCCCAGCTCCGGCGGCAGGCAAATGCCAAATCATTACGGACATAAAAAGCTGCGCATCGTCTCGCAATCCAGTCCCACCGGAACACAGTATTTGCAGGCGGTCGGCACGGCTTTGGCTGCGGTAAAACGGGGCAAGGACGAAGTAGTTTACGTCTCTTCCGGTGAGGGAAGCTCCAGTCAGGGCGATTTCCACGAAGCGGTTAACTGGGCTTCCAGAGAACATTTGCCGGTTATCTTTGTGATTCAGAATAACAAATACGCTATCTCCGTTCATGTCAGCGAACAAATGACCGGACAATCGGTGTATGCTTTTACCGCCGGATACGAGGGCTTGACCCGCTTCCACGTGGACGGCACCGATTTTTTTGCTTCGTACGATGCGTTAAGGCAAGCCGTTAGCCGGGCAAGGCAGGGAGCTGGCCCCGTATTAATAGAAGCCGAAACCGTTCGTCTTTTGCCACATTCTTCTTCCGATTCGCAAATTAAATACCGTCCGAAAGAAGAATTGGAAAGAGAAAAGAAGAGAGATCCCATTCCAAAGTTTGAAAATCAATTACTGAAATCGGGTCTTTTTAAAGCGGAAGAGTTAGAGGAGCTGAAAAAAAAGATCAAGTCAGAAGTGGATGAAGCCGCGGAACGAGCCGAAGAACATTCGCAACCGGAACCGTCCACGCTCTATCATTTTTTATATGCGCCCGAAGAAGAAACGAGTGGGTTGAAATACGAAAAGACACAGCCTTCCGGTAAACGCGTGGTTGTGGTGGATGCCATTAATCATGCCCTTAAAGAAGAAATGGCTCGGGATGAGAGGATTCATGTTTTTGGCGAAGACGTGGCTGACGACAAGGGCGGGGTGTTTACGGCGACTTCGGGACTTTCAACTCAGTTCGGTCGCGACCGCTGTTTTAATACGCCGCTTGCCGAATCGAGTATTATCGGTATTGCGATAGGTATGGCTGTTTACGGATTAAAACCGGTTGTCGAAATTCAATTCGGCGATTACATCTGGACGGGAATGATGCAGATTCGCAATGAACTGGCTACCATGCGCTGGCGCTCGAATAATTTTTGGGCGGCTCCGGTAGTGGTGCGCACGCCTGTCGGCGGGTACATTCACGGCGGACTTTGTCATTCACAAAATATCGAAGGCTTTTTTGCCCACTTGCCGGGAATTAAAATTGCCTATCCATCGAACGCCGCCGACGCAAAAGGATTGTTAAAAACGGCGATTCGGGGAAGCGACCCGGTGTTGTTTCTGGAACACAAAAGTCTTTACCGGCAAAGCTACGCCTCTTCGCCGGAACCGGATTCCGAATATTTGCTGCCTTTCGGAAAAGCCGCCGTTAAGCGCGAAGGAAGTGATTTGACAATTGTGTGCTGGGGTGCGCTTGTCCATAAATCTTTGGAAGCGGCTCGAATACTGGAAGAGGAGGGCGTAAGCGCAGAGGTGATAGATATTCGAACCATTAATCCCCTGGATGTCGAGACAATCGTTAATTCTGTCAAAAAAACCAGCAAAGTATTGATCGCGCACGAAGATACGCGTTTTCAGGGCTTTGGCGCCGAAATCGCAGCCACCGTAGCCGAAGAAGCTTTTGAATATCTGGACGGTCCTGTCAAACGATTGGGAGGCGCGGATACTCCCGTGCCCTTTAGCCCTGTTCTGGAAAAAGCCGCTTTGCCTCAAATTGAAGATGTAGTAAAAGCAGCCCGGATATTAATGGCGTATTAACCGATTTGATTACAACCCTAATATTAAAAAAATAACGGATTGAAAAATGAAAGTAGATATGGTAATGCCTCAAATGGGCGAATCGATCACAGAAGGAACTATTATTAAATGGCTTAAAAAAGAAGGGGATTCTGTCGGCAAAGACGAGATTATTTTGGAAATCAGTACGGATAAGGTTGATTCCGAAATACCGACTCCGGTTCCCGGACGCATTGTAAAAATTCTGGCGAAAGTCGGCGATGTGGTGGAGGTGGGGAAACCCATTGCCGTCATTGAAACCGAGGGGAAAAAAGGGCTTCCTTCCGTAACCGAACAAAAAGTTTTCGATGATCGGAAAGAAGAAGCGCAACCTCTTTCGGAAGCGGTGCCTCAAAAAGAGCGCCTTTCGACAAAGGGAAGTTCGCGCTTTTATTCGCCGGTTGTTCTGAATATTGCCCGTGAACACGAGATAGGAACTGATGAACTGGAAAGAATTAAAGGTAGCGGTTTCAACGGTCGGGTGACCAAAAAGGATGTTCTGAATTATATTTCGGAAAAAGAAAAATTCGTCCCTACTCAAGCGCCCACTATCCAACAAAGCGTTTCTTCCGCAGGGAAGGTTGAAATAATTCCGATGGACAACATGCGAAAACTTATCGCCGAGCACATGGTTCATTCCAAACAGACCTCCGCGCATGTCAGCCTTTACACGGAAGTTGATATGAACAATATTGAAAAGATAATAAATCGCAATAAATCTGATTTCAAGAAAAGAGAGGGGTTCCGTTTAACTTACACGCCGTTTATTGTGGAATCCACGGTAAAGGCTTTAAAGGAATTCCCTCTGTTAAACGCCTCGATTGACGGCGAAAAGATTGTAGTGAAGAAATATTACAATATCGGGATCGCCGTTGCAGTGGAAAAGGGGCTGATTGTTCCCAATATTTTTCAGGCTGATTCGAAAAACCTGCTTGGTTTGGCTCGATCGGTTTATGATATCGCCATACGCGCCCGTCAAAAGAAACTGAAACCCGATGAAATTCAAAACGGCACTTTTTCAATCTCCAATTTTGGCGTTTTCGGAACCGTGGTTGGTTTCCCGATTATCAATCAGCCGCAGGTTGCTATTCTGGGAGTGGGCGCCGTTAAAAAACGTCCTGTGGTAATCAACGACGCCATTGCCATTCGTCCCGTGATGTATTTGGCGTTGACGATTGATCATCGTTTGGTTGACGGCGCCATGGGTTCTCAATTCCTGGAAAAAATCCGTGAATATCTCGAAAAATATGATCCTGAAATGGTCATATAGATCGTTTACGGAGGAACGGTTTTATGGATTTTCCCGAAAAACACATTTTTGTTTGTGAAAATAAACGACCGCCCGGAGTTCACCGACCTTCCTGCGGTTATAAACATTCCGCCGAAATTCGCAGTCTGCTTAAGAAAAAGTTATCGGAAAAAGGATTGGATAAGGTTTATCGTGTCAATAAAGCCGGTTGTTTGGATAAATGCGAATATGGCGCTACGGTGGTAATTTACCCGCAAGGGATCTGGTACGGCGGTGTTTGCGTTGAAGATGTTGATGAGATTCTTGAGAAGTCGATTCTTAACGATCTGATCATCAAGCGTTTATCTTTAAATTCCAAGGAAGAACCGAAGACCAATGAATAAACTGCCTTTAAACAAATTCCATGAATTCCACAAAGCGCAGTATCGCGCGTATCGCGGCTGGATCGTTCCGCAAAATTACAAACCCGTAGAAGATGAATTACACATGGTCAGGGAGAAAGCCGGACTTTTTGACATGAGTTTTTATGGCAAACTCATGCTAAAGGGACGAGATACAATTGATTTTTTGCAAAGGATTTCTACAAACGATTTGAATCAATTGGAAGCCCGCGGCAGCTTGCCCACCATTTTTTGTAACGAAATCGGGCGTTTAATAGATTATGCCAGGCTGAACCATTTTGACGAAGGCATTCTGGCTGTTTCCAGCTATTATGAAAGTCGCCGGCTTAAAGACTGGATCGAACGATTTATTATAATGGAAGATGTTCGGATCTTCGATGCGACAAATGAGTTTTTATGGCTGCTTTTGATTGGACCGGAAAGTCCGAAAATCGTGGAAAAAATGAAAGGCGAGCCTGTCCGCTCCGACGATGATCTCATTTTTATTGATCAGAACGACAATGTAATGGCATTCATTCAAAACGATCGCTACAAATGGTCGGCGTATCAGGTTTTGATTTGGGGAAACAAACGTGAAGCGCTTGTAAACGATTTATACGAGTCGCTGGTCGAACAGGGCGGTGGGCTGATTGGTCTGGATGCCGCGGAAGTGCTGAGAATCGAAGCCGGCATTCCCGAAGGTCAGAATGAGATCAATGACAAGTATAATCCTCACGAAGCCCGTTTATTGCATGCCGTAAGTTTTACCAAGGAATCTTACACCGGGCAGGAAATCATAGCCCGGCTCGATACTTACGATAAAGTGCAAAAGTACACCATGGTGGTTGAGCTTCAGGGGAATCTTTGCGAAGCGCTGCCTGCAGAAATCATGTTTGACGGTGCTAAAATCGGCGAATTGACCAGTTGTGCTTACGACCCTGATTCGGACAAACATTTCGGGCTTGCTTATGTGAAAAAACGATATGCCCTGGCTGATTTCCGGATACCGGTGGTTTGTGGTGAGTTTGGCGTGCACGGTGTTTTGCATTTACCCATTTCCGCTGACGAAACCTGAGAGAAAGCGATGTTTAAAGTTCATTTTGACAAGCATTTTACAGTAGATGAAGCCCGATCGCGTTTGCCGATGTTGCGTCGAAATTTACAGGAAATTCAAAGAATCTTTAAGGAATTAAAAGAGATCGGTTTTGATATTTACAACGGGAAATACAAACCCGGCTTTAATCCCGATACGCTGGAACCGCATCCTTATCCGTATCGTCGTTTTTTGAATCTTGTTCAGAAAATTTTGGGTGAAGGCATTCAAATCAAAAGCATTGAAAAGGGACTTATCGATTTTCCGGCGCTGCGTTCCACAGGCGAGGAAGTCTTTTTGTGCTGGAAGTCGGACGAAGACGACATTTTCTACTGGCACGGTCTGGAAGAAGGGTTTACCGGACGCCAACCGATAGGAGTATTTTAATCAGGAATCAAGCCTTTTTGCTGTTTAATTAAACTTTATTTCGTCGGAAATTTTGTTTATTTTGCTGCCGTCAGAAAAAATAAAGACTAAACGATGATTATTGAATTTGGAAAATACAAAATAGACCGCGGCTTGTTTTTAGCGCCAATGGAAAGCGTGAGCGATTATCCTTTCCGGATGATCTGTAAGCAGTTGGGCGCCGATGTGGTCTATTCTGAATTTATCAGCTCCGAAGCATTGGTGCGCGATGCCGAGAAGGCGTTTCTTAAAATGACTATTCGCCCGGAAGAGCATCCCATAGGGATTCAGATTTACGGGAATCGTGTGGAGGCAATGGTTCGGGCGGCGCAGTTAGCCGAGGAAAAGGGTCCGGACTTTATTGATATTAATTTTGGCTGTCCGGTGCGGAAAATCGCGTTAAAAGGCGCCGGAGCGGGATTGTTGCGAGACGTTCCGCTGATGATTAAAATTTGCGAAGCGGTGGCAAAATCGGTTTCGGTTCCGGTTACCGCCAAAACACGTTTGGGATGGGACGCAAATTCCGTTCAGATCGTGGAAATTGCCAAACAAATGGAAGACGTGGGTATTGAAGCCATCGCGCTGCACGCCAGGACGCGGGCGCAGGGTTACAAAGGTAAGGCGGACTGGGAATGGATTCAAAAGGTAAAAGATGCGGTGTCTATCCCGGTTATAGGCAATGGGGATGTAACCACGCCGCAATTGGCAAAACAGATGTTTGACCAGACCGGATGCGATGCTGTAATGATCGGACGCGGCGCCATTCACAATCCGTGGATTTTCCGGGATACTAAAATATTTTTGCAAACCGGACAAATTCCGCCACCTAAAACTCTGAAAGAGCGGGTGGACCTTCTGATAAGGCATTACCGGTTAAATGTTGAATACAAGGGCGAGCGGCGCGGAGTTATTGAAATGCGGAAACATTTGAGCGGATATTTAAAGGGTTTGCCCCATATTGCCAAATTCAGAGTAGAGTTGATGCAATATGAGCGTTTGGAGCCGATTGTCGCCAAATTGGAGAAGTTGAAAGATAGCACGTTTTATAAGGATGCGCTGGAATGGGATCCTTATTTTGATGCTCGGGATAAAGCGGGTAAAATAAGTTGTGAAACGGAATTTAATAACGGAACATAAATTCGGGAGAAGGCGCTTAAGAGAAGAGAAAGATTCCGAAAGTTTTTCAAGGATAAATATCTGAATTTCAAAATCTCTCTCTTTAAATTACTTGTTCTTTCGAAACCAACACCCTTATGCGAACACGGAGGATTAGCGTAATTGGTAACGCAGCGGTCTTGAAAACC
>JAJRSN010000358.1 GCA_024278715.1 Calditrichota bacterium | reverse complement strand
GGCAGCACGTAATTCGAGCTGACCGCGCCGGAAATGACGTCGATGCTGTCCGAAACAAAGCTTGTGGAGCTGCTCGCGGTGTACGACGCTTCAGCCAGACCCGCGGCGTCCGTGGTAACGTCGATGCTTGCCAATCCGTTGGAAAACGTTCCGCTGCCGCGAACGCGCTGAAAGGTAACCGTTTGATTTGCCACGTCGTTGCCGTAAACGTCTTCCAGTCGCACCTGCAGCAGACGTTCGGTTCCCGCGGTAATCGAATCTTCAGCCGTCAGTTTGACAAAATGATCGGCGCTGCCCGCGTTTACGGTGATTAAACCGCTCTCGCCGTTTACGGTGCTGTTTGCAGCGTTTTCCGCTCGTACCGTAAAACTGCCTGCAATCGTATCCTGTACGCTGAAACTTAATGTGCTGTCGTTGGCGAAACTTAAACTTGCTGACGGGCTTACGGTTGCCGTGCTGCTGCCCGGAGTGGTGATATTGACGTTGTCCGAATTTATAACGCCGTTGCCATACTGATCGCGCGCGGTAATCGTAAAATTAACAGCGTTTCCCGCCGTAACCGACTGATCGCCGGACGGGTTGAACGAATAATAGGAAACGCTTCCCGAAACAACATTAACCTGATACCCCCCGTCCGTGCTTTGAGCTCGGGCTGACGAATCCAGAACGGCGTCGAAACTGCTGGGATAGGCGTTGTTCTTAGAAAGCGTTGTGGGCATGCTCTGCCCAAAGACAATCCGAACGCTGTCGATGACGTCAAAATGCGACAGACGGATGTACAGCGAATCGGAAGTAGCGTCGTAGTACCAGGTGGCGTATCCCGGATCTTCGGGAGTGGTTTGGCTGTTTTGGATGTAGGCGGAGCTTCCGTTAATGTAAATTGCGTTTACCGAAGGCACAGTGCTAAAGGGAATTTTAACGGCAAAACGATCCAGTTTACCGAGTCCCTGAGTCCCACCGGCGTCGATATTGTAAAAACTGTAATTAAAAGATGTGTAACTTCCGGCGGAAGCCGTTGTGGGCGAAATTTTAGCGGTCGCTCCGGAAGCAAGACGTTTATTATGAAACATAATAGCCATGTTCGAGGTCAACGGACCGACGCCGGTTCCTTTTCCGTAATAATAGGTAAGACCGTCGGAGGAGCTTGCCCCGATGCCGATAGTAGCCGTGCCGCCGCCGTTAAAACTCGAATCAATGATTTTATATTGGAATTTAATAAGGTTGCTGTGTTCAAATATGATCAATTCAAAAACCAACGTTTCCGTTTGGCTCAAAGTGGAACTGATTGCCTCCCACTGCACAACTATTTTTCTGTTGGGAGCGCTGCCGGTTACCGAGTAGTAAATTCCGCCGTCGTATCTTGAATCGCCGATCAGATCGTCCCAGTAAACTGCTAAAACCGAATCGGGACCGGTGGCAGAGGGAAGGGTATCGTTTGTGGCGTACGAATCGGCTCCCGGATTTTTAAAGCTCGCCCAACCGTTGGGAGAGATAAAAATGCTGTCATGAGCCACGCCGTAAAATTTAACTTTAAACGGTAGTTTTTTGCCCACCGGAGCTTCATTGTCAAAGCCGGCTCCAAAAACCTCGTTGGCTGAAGATTTGATATCAATCCAGTTGTAATTAATGGTTGTGGCGCCTTTGCTGTCGGTCCACATGTAACCAAAAAGATCGCTTCCCCCCTGATCGGCAAAAAGAACCTTTAAACTTAAGCCCATGATAAGCAGAAAGCGGAATATATTTCGTTTCATACTTCTAACACCCCATTAATTATTTGGATTTTGAGGAATTTGAAGACTTACCCGACCGATAAGTTTTCCTCTGATTGATGTCGGATTAAATGTATCTAATCTCAGATCGATCTTCGGGTTTGCCGTATCCGATCCCGAAAAATGCAATGTCATCAAAATCTGATCTCCGCTTACAATAAATCCCGGAGCAAACCGGAAGACAAGCAACGAATCGGAGCGCTGCCAATGAACCACATTATCGGCTGCGGGAATTTGATCGGATTCTTTCAGCCAGATAAGTTTTGCATTCTTGCTGACCTTTACCGGAAAAGAATTGAAAGAAGCCGGAAATTCCAGAACCATTCCTGCGCTGATTTCGGGAATCGCTCTTAATCGAATATCAATTTGCCAGCTCTGCCGCGTATTCGCTTCCGCGTTTATTTCCGCATTTATCTGTAAATTCTGTCCGAAAGCATAAAAAGGAAAAACAAGGAAGAAAATTAACAAACTGTTTTTAAAAACTCTGAACATCTGCGTTCTCCTGTTTTGTTCTTGGCGAACAACTTAAATAAATTAAAATAGGCTAAAGAAATCAAATATTTATGCATAATATCGGTTAGCAATTCAAGAATCTCGGTGATGAACGGCACAAGGTTTAAGAATTATCGTTTTTTATCTCCTTTAATGAAAGGTTGCTTTCTTATTCGAATGTCTGAGCACATCCAAAAACGCCTTAACCACTTCGGGATCAAACTGATCTCCGGCTTGATTAACCAGAACTTCCATTGCTTCTTTTTTGGATAATGCTCTGCGATAGGGTCGTTCCGAGGTCATGGCGTCGTAAGCGTTGCAAACTGATAAAATCCTTGTCTGGATGGGAATTTCTTCTCCTCCCAACCTGTGCGGGAATCCTTTGCCGTTAAAATATTCGTGATGGTGTAATGCCATATCGATCATCAGACTGTTAAATCCGGCAGTCTTTAATATTTTTCCCCCTTCCACGGCATGTGTAAGAATGCGTTCTTTTACAATTTTGTCTTTGCCAGAATCGCTTAACGAACCGTCATACAACAAATATTTATCGTTAACCGCCGTTTTGCCGATGTCATGAAGCAGGCTGCCCATACCCATCTGCTGAATTTCGGTCGTTGTAAAACCCAGACGTTTGGCAGCCATGGTCACATAATTGGTTGTTCGCAAAATATGACCGCGGGTGTACATGAACTTAGCTTCCATGGCGTAAAGCATTGCTCTGATTGTGCGGGAAAACTGATCGCGGTACTCATTTGTTTGCTGTACCTGATCAAGCACAAAGGCGCTTTGATTTGCCACAATGGAGATCAGATTAAAATCTTCTTTACTGTAAGGGCGTTCGGTAACTTTCGGTCCGAAGGCAATCAACCCGATTATACGATTCTTTACAAAGATCGGGCAGAATACGTCGTCGAGAAAGTTGTTTAAAAAACCCAGCTCGTCGGAAAAAAGATTGTCCTGAGGAATTTCACGCGCAAAAATCGGTTCGCGAAACGAGCGCAAAATTGTGATTAAATTACTGTCGAGATAGATTTTTAAATTTTCGGTGTTTAAGGCGCGCAGCCCTTTTTCCACCACAATCCCCCAATAATTATGGAGCTTCTTTTCGCGAGCCATAATAAAACCGTGGCTGCTCCCGATTTGTCCCAGGGCGGTTAAAAGAAACGATTTCAGCACATCTTTGGAGTCCTTGCCGATGTGTATCTGCTCGCTCAGGGTGATGATATTCTGTATTTCTATATCTTTGCGTTTAACGTTTTTGCTTAAGTCTTTAGAGCCCTTTTTTAAAACAGCCAATTGTTGTTTAATTGTTTCCCGTTCCTGTTTAACTTTTTTTACTTCTTCTTGTAATCGAAGGTTGTCGTCTTCTAATTTACCGATTGTTTGTTTGCCGTACGATGTGATTCCGGCTAAAAAAGAAAATATCAGTACCTGTGCAAGATAGTTAAACAAGGGCAGCGAAAAATAACCTTTAAGACCGAAAAAAAAGGTACCCGCGGTTAAAAATGTAAAAGCTACCAGAGCTATTCTTTTAATAAACAACTTTTGAAAGACAAGCGCGGCGCTCATTAAAATCAGACTGGGAATTAACAAAAAAAGAAAAGAAGTTTGAGACAAGGGATATTCCAGAAAGAAGGCAATGAACAAATCGGAATAGAAAATAAGGGAGGCGACGCCTTCGTTGAACGGTTCTTTCCTGAAAAAGGTCAGCCACAAAATGGTAGTAAATCCCTGCAAGCCCAGACCGAGCAGCACATAATTAACCAAAGTTACGGATGATTCGGGAGGCGGAAAGCTAATGATCAGAATGCCGATTGCGACAATTAAGATTCTTGTAATACTAAAAATGTTTGCGCGTTGATTTTGGATAGTCTTGTAACTAATGTAACTCATTTTAAGATAGCTCTTAATAAAATCAAAAATTCCCTTCCGTCATTTTCGACCAGCTTTTTATTTTTCAGCGCCTTTTCGTACGAGGGGTTAATTTCCAGCGCCCGATCAAATTCATTTAACGCCTGTAAAAATAAATTTCGGCATTGAATCAAATGAACGATTCCCAGACTATTCCAAAGGTCTGCATAATCCGGTTTATGTTTTATTGCTTCTTTTAACTCCCGTTCGTATTGTTTTATTTCTTTTTCCGTCAGATGAACGCCGTCATACATAAATTTCAAATAAAAGCTGGTGCTGATCAAACCGGCGGTTTCCTGTGGGAATAGTTTTTCTCTTTCTCTGACCAGAACCCGAATTGCCTGATCGATTTCGGAGCGTTCCAGATACCGATCGATTTCCGCTAAGAGTTTATCGTCAAAAATCTTATTCTGGTTTTTAACTTTTTGCAGCAACTGTCTGGCGCGTTCGATACGAATCGACGGCGGCGGTAAATACGAGCTGCTTCGGTCGGTTAGGGTGCTCTGCAAATATGCAATGGCAGAATTATATTGAACTTCGTTGTAATTGGGATTTATTCTCAGCGCTTCCTGAAAATAGCTAAGAGCTTTAATGTGATTTTTTTTATTGAGATAAGCCCAGCCTAATTTATTGTACACATCCGCGTACGAATAACCCGATTTTAACGCCCGTTGCAACAGATTTATCGCTTCGTCGTTCCTGTTCAACCGGATGTAGGTATAAGCCAGCAATATCATTGCCCGATTGGATTTGGGATCAAGGGACAACGCTCTTTTAAACGTATCAACCGCGTCGGTGATTAAATTGTGCTTCAGAAAAAGTAAACCCAGTTTGAGCAGAGAAGAGATATTAGGAACTTTTTTAATTCGATCCGCTACCTTAAACAAAAACTTAATTTCATCCACAGTGGAGAGGTGAACGTCTTTAATAAAACTTCGTACGCGGTTCTCGAAGGACTTCGCGTCTTTACCGCGGCGGCGTTCATAATTTATTACCTGGGTTGTGATTAACCGCCCCTGCTCAAAAATTTCACAGCGAACAATGCCTTTGGATTTATTGGTAGCGGTTTGTATGTGAAATGTACGATTTCCAATCGTTACATTATCATTGAATCCAATATCTGGCATGATTCATTCCTCAAAAAGATGTAGCCGGGGTGAGAAACTTTTATTCTCTATTAGTGCTTATATTACAACGATTTCGGGAAAAAGGCAACAAGAAACTGAAGTTTACAGATTGAAATCCAAATCGGAAAAGATATCTTCGCCGCTTGTTTTTGGTTCGACCTCCTTTTTTAACAATTTATCAACCGCCCGCTCAAATTCTTCTTCTTTATCGGGATATATTAAGGCGTCGATTTCAAAATGCAATTCCTGATCCGGATGAATTTCGCGCGCAACTTTGAACGGCTCAAGCGTCTCCAGAATTCGTTCCACAACCGTGGGAATAGTTTCTTCTTTAACCCCGGGAGCAACAAGGACAAAAGTTCCCTGTTCTATGTAAGCTAAAAAGTCTTCCGTTCGAACCACCGGTTCCAACTTGCCGGCAATTTTTCGGGCAAGCGACTGAATTGTATTGTGATCGAGTTTCTGAAACAGAGTATCGGAATCTTTAGGTCGGATGGTTAACAGTCCCAGCGTGCTCTTTTGACGTTTGGTTCTGCTCTTTTCTTCCCGAATTCGTTTTTCAAAATACTTTTTATTGGCAATTCCCGTATTCTTGTCAATAAACGAATCGCCGGTTGCTTCTTCGTAAACAAACAAATTTTTGAATGAGAGGGTGATTGTATTCATCAAGACCCGGAAAATCCGCTTATCGACATTATCGTAATCGCCGCCAAACAATTTTTCGCCGCAGGCAATTATTCCGATCAGATGCTCATCCACAACCAGCGGAGCGACCATGTACGCTTTTGATTCCTGGAAAAAGGGCATTAACGCGGTCATGTCGTTTTTGAATTTAATCTCGTCAAAATAAAGAATATCGCCGCCGTTTTTAAAATAGTTGATTATGGGATCGTCTTTGGCTAATTCAATATCGGTGTGTTCAATTCCAAATCCCTTGGAATAGAATTGGGAATAGGCGTCTTTGCTTTCGTTCAGCAGCAAGGCAAAGGTGCTGTCGCATCCTAATTGCCCGACCATAATCAGCAGAGCGGTGTTAATAAGATTGTCGCGATCCACGATGGCGAAGAGTTCGTTACTTACCTGAAACAACTGATCGATTTCATGAATTCTTCTTTTTAATGTCTTTTCCGCCTCGGTAAGTTTTTCATTAGATTCCAGCAGTTGTTTTTTAATAAACTCGGTTTGTTCTTTCAGGGATTGATTTTCGGATTTGGAAGCCCAATACAGAGCCATCGCGGAAAAAACAGTATATAAAATTTCAAAGTACGTTTTGATGAAATTGTTTTCTTCTTTGTACAGGATCAAGTAATCGTAACGATTATTAAATTTGAACGCCAGTCCGCCCTGAATTTCAAAAGGGAAGGGTGGCGAAAAATACTTTGAGAAGGTGTAAATCTTAAAAGCAAATCGGCGGTCGAGCGCGTTCTCCAATTTGTTTGTATTTTTTAATTTGTAGGGCATGGAATCGAGGAGATGTTCCCATTCATCGACTCGTCCCCGTTCGTGAGCCAGCACATCGATTTCATTTTTAAGCGGATAAGTCAATTCAATCAATAAAGGCAATATAGCCTTATGAACATCTTTAGCCGGAGTATCGCCCTGTACAATCTTATAAATTTCGCTTAAAACGGAATGCGTTCCGGCTATAATTTTATTGATAGCAAATTGTTTGAATAGCGGCAATTTCCGCCATATTCTGCTTGTTCCAACCATACCAAGCTCCATAAAATGATTAAACCTCATTTAATAATTTTCTGAAAGTTTTTATATCAACTCCCAGTATTTTAGCGGCTTTAGATTTATTTCTACCCGCTAATTGCCAAATATAATAAGCATAATCTTTTTTGATCTCTTCCAGAGATCGAAAGTCTTCTCCGGATTTCACAAGATTGGCGGCAAAACTATCGAACATTTTTTGCGGCATCATATCCAGGGTAATTGTTTCCGGTTTCATGTACATCAGAGTTTCCACCAGGTTCTGCAGCTCGCGGATATTTCCGGGCCAGGAATAATTTTTTAAAATTTCATATACCGCCGGTTGAACCTCCGGTTTTGGCGTTCCGTATTTTTTAATATAGTTATCAATATAATAATTAAAAAGCAAGGGGATATCCTGAATTCTTTCTTTTAAAGCCGGTATATGGATTTCAAAAGAATTCAAACGGTAATAAAGATCCATCCGAAACCGTTTGCGCGCGATTTCATCCCAGATATCCTTGTTAGTCGCCGCGATAATTCTGGCGTGCACTTCTTCCGTTTGTACGGATCCGATGGGATAATACTGCCCTTCGTCAAGAACCTTTAGTAATTTCGCCTGAAGATGCACTGGCATTTCACCGATTTCGTCCAAGAAAATTGTGCCCTTTGCCGCTGCTTTAAATTTTCCCGGCGTATCCTTTACGGCGCCCGTAAACGAACCTTTCCTGAACCCGAAAAGCTCGGCTTCTAACAGTTGCTCGGGAATAGCGGCGCAGTTTAAGTGAATAAAGGGCAAATTGCGCCTTGTTGATTTTTCGTGAATGAGTTTGGCAAGAATTGTCTTACCGCTTCCCGTTTCACCGGTAATCAGAACATGAACATTTGTATTGGCTATTAAGTCCGCCTGGTTTAAAATCTTGTTTATGGAAGGATCCTGACCGATAAAGGCAATTTCCGACGCCTTTTCCGGCGATTCCTTCCGCTCTCGGCTTTTAATGCAATGTTTAATCAGCGTAGGCAAATCGTGAATCAACGATCGGTTTAGGGGAACGATAAACGTTTGCGTTCTAACGCTTAATTGCCAGATTTCTTCTTCGGGTTGTGTAGTAACGCCCAATAAAAACGTGTTCGGATAGTTTAGCTTAAATTCCTCGATAAATTTTTCCGCGTCAGTTTCCAGATGATCCAAATCTATAACGACAATTTGAGTCTGTCTTCCGTCAAGCTGATTTTGCAAAGAGCCGAGCTCTTTGAAAATTTTAAGATCGGTTTGCGCCAATCGCAATTGTTCCAGTAAAAGAACCTCCCGCTCCGCGGAAGGTTCAAAAACAATTAAATGAGCCATTCTTATGATTCATTTATTTTAATATAGATATGTTGTTTTAACTCTTGCAGCCATTTTTGATATTCTTTTTGCATCTTAAAGTTTAGCGCCATTTGTTCGATCTGTTCCCAATCATTTTCGAGAGTCAATATTCTCGCTGGTTCTCTGGCGTTCAGGCGGACAATGTGATAACCGTATTCGGTTTTAAAGGGTTCGCTGATTTCTCCCGGTTTTAATTTGGCTACTACAGACCTGAATGCCGGAATTTGCAGTTTATCCACTTCGAAAGTTCCTAAATGTCCCTTGTCTTTTTTTACATTTTGGTCGTCCGAATATTTTAGAGCCATCTCTCCGAAATCCGCTCCGTCCAATATTTTCTGACGAATTTCCTTTAATTCCCGGACAACGCGCTTTTCGTCTTCTTCCGTCGGCTGCACGCGTATTAAAATGTGGCGCGTATGAATTCTTTCGCCTCGTCTTTCAATCAACTGAATAATATGAAAACCGAATTTTGTCTGAACAATATCTGAAATTTCTCCGTCTTTTAAATTAAAGGCTACTGTTTCGTATTCCGGTACCAAATCGCCGCGCTGAGTAAATCCCAGATCGCCGCCCCGTTTTGCCGAAGCGGGGTCTTCGGAATACAATTTGGCTAATTTCTGAAAGTCCTCGCCTTTTTTCAATTTTTCAAGAATTACCTCGGCTTTTCGATAGGCTTTTATTTGAGCCTCTTCCGACGGCTTGACTGTTTTCAAAATATGGCTGATGTCAACCGTGGCGGGGCGGGAAGGCAGGCTATCTTTGAACATCTTGTAAAATTCTTCCACTTCGCGGCGGGAGACTTTTACATCCCGGAATTTTGCCGCGCGAACCTGTTCCACAAGCAACTGTTCTTTGATTAATTTTCGGGTATCCTTGCGAATCTGACTAATCGGGCTTCCGAAAATTTCTTCCAGTTTGTCCTGCGAGCCCACCTGCTCTATCATGTATTTCAGGCGTTCGTCAACTCTTTGGTCCAACATCTGGTCATCGACTGTTACCGTGTCGGCTTCGGCTTTGGCTAACAAAACTTTTTGTTCAATCATACCTTCCAGCATCTTTTTCCGCAAAGTGTTATACTGCTCCGAACCGGGCGGAATATTCAAACGGTTCTGAATAAGATAATTTTGCACGAATTGATCGATTTCTGATTTGAGTATTATCTCTTTGCCCACTATCGCGGCAATTCCTTCCACCAATTGTTGCGCGCCGGAATAACCGATTCCTATCAGGAGAATGAATACCATTAAATGTATTTTTTTCATAAATATCAACCTTGTTATTGAATTTTACTTAGGTAAGTCTGAATCTGAACGTTCTGTTTTGCCTGGCGGACCAAATCGGCGTATTCTTTATCTCTCTGCCTTTTTTTAAGCCTGAACATAATTTCGTCGCGCACCAGCTCCAGACTACGAACCGAGCCCTTTTTTTGCCTGTCAATTAATTGAAAAAAATGATAGCCTTCTTTGGTTTTGATAGGTCGGGAAATGGTTCCTGTTTTCATTCTTCGCAGTGCTTTGGCTAATTTTTCGGGTAGCTGCGACAGCGCAACATAGCCAAGATCTCCGTTGGGCTGTTCAATGTTTGATTTCTCGTCAAAATAATATTTTTTAACGATCGTCATTAAATCATCCGCATTTTTAATCTCTTTAATAATCGCCGGATCATACTGATCCATAAAGATGTGGATAATGTGAACTTCGTCTTCTTCGCGGCGAAATTCATCCTGATGATCTTTGTAATAATTTTCTATTTCATTTTGAGAGATCGTATAATTCTTGTTAAGCTTCTGATCCAGATATGCCTGAATAATCAAAGACTTACGGTATTCGTTAACCAGGAATTTTTCATAGTCGTTCAATTCAACGCCTTCTTCGGTCGCCAATTGGTAAAGCGCTTCGTTTTCGACCCAGCGCGATATAATATTTTTTTTAAGAGACAGCGCAAGATCCTTGGAAAGACCGTCCGGCACGCTTTGTTCCACCTGTTTTAAGCGCAGGTAACGATCGTTAACCTGCGCCACCAAATCTTCGGGAAGTTTTTCTTTACCGCGACAGGAAAAAACAATTAAAACCAGAAAGACGGCAATTACCGAAGTTTTAAAGATCGAATTGAATCGAATCCTTTTCATTGTAAATTTTCCACAATTTTGTAATTGATTTTAACGGAGTAGCGGTCTTTAAGTTCTTGTTCCCACTGCTCTCTGCGGTCTTTTAACTGCTTGTTGCGCAATTTGGCTTTAGCCTGATTGTAAGCCTCTTCAAAGCTGCGTATGGTTTCGGGATGCATCTTGCCCGTTTTAATAACAACATATCCCGTACGATATTTAATCGGACCGCCAATTTGGTTTTCACCGATTTCAAACGCTTTTTTGGAAACTGCTCCACGGCGATTTTTTGATTTAAATCCGATATAGCCTTTCTTTTTCTGGTAATATTTATCCTCGGTATATTTTTCGGCTAATCTTTCAAAATTATAGCCTCTTTTAGCCAGGGCAAGCACTTTTTCCGCTTTATTCTTATCTTTAACGTAAATTTCCCAGATCTCTATTTCCGCCGGTTTTACGAATTCTTTTTGATGTTCTTCGTAATATTTTTTTACTTCTTCTTTTGTCGGCTTAACTTTTTCTTTTACCTCTTTTCTTAACGCCAGGGCGGATAATTTTTGGATCTGAAAATCTTTCAAATCGGTTCTCACCTCGAATTCATCGAAAATTCCCAGGCGTCTGGCTTCTTGCTCGACTAATTTTTGAAGCAGAACCTGATCGACAACCTTCTCGAATTTCTTTGCATCGGTCAAGCGTTTCCGGATAAATGAGAACCGTCTTCCGCCGTACAGTAAGAACAAATCATCCAATATTAGTTTACCGTTGTTCCAGGTGGCGAGCACGATATTTTTTTCTTTGTCCGAATAATTTTTTGGTTTGTAATAGCCGCTATTCTGTTTTTCTTTGGCGATATTTGCGACTTTTTCGACATTTTCATTAAGAATCGTGGCTGCGTATTTTTTCTTAAGCTCCTTTTTATGCTCTTCCCACAGCTTTCTGCCGGAATCCTGTTTGGCAAAGTACAAATTTCGTTTAATCTCCATCTTCTGCTGTTCATAATTATTTTCGTCGAAAAACGGATTTTTGCGGTGGTCTTCCACTTTAATGATATGGTAGCCGTAAACGGTTTCGACGGGCTCGGAAATTTGACCGGGTTTTAGGGCGAAAGCGACTTTCTGAAACGGATCGACCATTTGCCCCCAGGTAAAGTATCCGAGATCGCCCTTGTTGGTTTTTGCCGAAGGATCGTCGGAATATTTTTCGGCTAAATAGTTAAAGCTCAGTTTTCCCGTTTTTGCTTCTTTGGCAATTTTCTGCGCTAATTTTAAGGCTTCTTCTTTGGTTCGATCTGATTTGCTGCCTCTTGCGCCTTTGTAAGAAATTAAAATGTGCCTTGCTTTGACCTCTTCCCGCTGCTGTTCAAAATTTTTTCTTAACTGATCTTCGGAAATCATCTTGTCAACGATTACGCGTTCAAAATATTTATTGCCGATAAGCCGCGCTCTGTATTCCGCGAGTTCGGTTTGATATATGCGGGTGGTGTCGAGTTTTAAGTCTATAGCGGCGTTTGCCTGTAAATATTTTTTAATCATATAATTAAGAATGGACATTCTCTGGGAAGAATCGATTTTTGCAAACGGTTTTTGGGGAAAACGTCTTTGTAAGACGAATTTATAATCATCAAGTGTGATGGTCTTTTTCCCGACTTTTGCGACCGTGTCTTCGGATAGTCCGCAGCTATACGTCAAATAGCCGATTATTATCAGAGTAAAAATGGCTAACAACTTTTTCATAACGCCTCCTCGATGTTTTAAAAATTATTAAAGTAATTTAAGCCTTATCGACGATGTGATGCAATAAATTTCCGGCAAACAGCATTCGCTCTTTTATATCTTTACCTTTAATTTCAAATTCCGCGCCTAATTCTTTTTGATTTAAAAAACGTACAGCCGCTATTTTTTGATTCATCATTTTCGGGAAATATTCGGAAAAGAATCTTTCTTCCTCTTCCGCGCTCTTCCCGAAAATAAGTTTTATTTTACTGTCGTTAATAATAATCCGTTCCGCAAAAAGTTTTCCCGCCAGAATTTTTATTTCGATAGCCTGTAAAAACAACTCCACTTCCGGGGGAAATTCGCCGAAGCGGTCTTTTAACTCCAGTTTTAGCTGCGCAATCTGTTCCACGCCGGTGAAGTTAACCAAACGATGATAGATTGATATTCGTTCCAATTCGGACGGAATATACTGCGACGGAATTAACAAATCGAAATTCACGTCTAATTTGGGGTCTGTGGGGCGCGCTTCGGGTTTAATTTCTTCCATCCCCGGTGCGGAGACGGAAACTCCTCTTCGCATTTCGTGCACGGCTTCGTCCAAAATTCTGCAATACATTTCAAAGCCCACGCTTTGCACAAAACCGCTTTGTTCTTTGCCCAACAAATTTCCGGCGCCGCGCAATTCAAGGTCTCTTAAAGCCACCTTGTATCCGCTGCCAAGGTCGGTAAAATCCATGATGGCGCGAAGACGTTTTCTCGCCAGCGAGCTTAATCTTTCCATCGGCGGAACAAGCAAATAAGCGTAAGCCTGTTCGCTCGATCTCCCCACTCGTCCGCGTAACTGGTACAATTGCGCCAGTCCGAATTTATCCGCCCTGTTGATGATAATCGTATTCACATTCGGGATGTCCAGCCCATTTTCGATAATCATGGTCGCCAAAAGCACATCGTATTCTTTGCGCATAAATTGCAACATTACTTTTTCCAGTTGTTTTTCCGGCAATTGTCCGTGTCCCACGGCTATTCGGGCTTCGGGCGCTATTTGGCTGAGCGTTTCTTTAACGGCGTTTATGGTTTCTACACGATTGTGAACAAAAAAAACCTGACCGCCGCGGCGTATCTCTTTTAAGATAATGTTCCGTAATTGACGGTCGTTCCAGTGAATGATTTCGGTGTGTACGGGCAAACGATTACTCGGCGGCGTATCGATATTCGAAAGATCCCTGGCGCCCATCAGAGCAATGTGCAGGGTCCTTGGGATGGGTGTCGCCGTCATGGAAAGCACATCCACCGAAAGACGGAATTTTTTCAACTTTTCTTTTTGACGAACTCCGAAACGCTGTTCTTCGTCAACGATCAACAGCCCGAGGTCTTTAAAGCGAACGTCATCGGATAATAACCGATGGGTACCGATTACAAGATCAATTTTTCCTTCCGCTAACTCGGCAAGAATTTTCTTTTGTTGGGAGGATGTCCGAAATCGGGTTAACATTTCAATAGTGAGGGGCAGTTCTTTACATCGTTCTTTAAATGTTTGGTAATGCTGAAAAGCCAGAATAGTGGTCGGGACTAACATGGCGACCTGCTTGCCGTCCAGAATGGCTTTAAACGCCGCCCGAATGGCGACTTCCGTTTTACCGAAGCCCACGTCTCCGCACAACAAACGATCCATGGGCTCGTCATTTTCCATATCAGCTTTTACTTCCTGAATCGACTTTAGCTGATCGGGCGTCTCTTCGTAAGGGAACGAAGCCTCTAATTCTTTTAAAAGATAATTATCGGGAGAAAATTTGTATCCGCCCTGGGCTTTGCGCGCCGCGTAAATTTGTATTAATTCGGCGGCGATCTTTTGAATCGATTCTTTGGTTTTCTTTTTTACGCGTTCCCATTCCGTGGAGCCCAATTTTGTAAGTTTTGGCGGCGCTCCCTGCTCCGAGCTGTACTTTTGAACACGATTCAAACGATCCACGGTCACATAAAGGTAGTCGCCGTCGCGATAACCGATTTTAATGCACTCTTTCTTCACGCTGCCGTAGCTCAGGGTCTCCATCCCGAGATATTGCCCGATTCCATAGTCCACGTGCACTACGTAATCATAAAGATTCAATCCGCTTAACTGTCTTAAATACTCGCCGCTTTTAAATCGCCTGTAGGCTTTTTTCCGTTTATAACGGTTAAAAATTTCATGATCGGTAAGCAGCTCTATTCCCAAATCTTCGATCACAAAACCGTTGTGCAGGGTGCCGATATAAAACTTACCGTGAAATTCAATGCCCTCCTCTTCAATAATTTCCTGAAGGCGCTCTTTTTGATCTTCGTTATTAGCCTGAATAATGATCAAGCGGTCAGTGTGAAATTCCGTCCTTTTTTTAAGATAATTCAAAAAGAGTTTCACGCTGCCGTTGAAATCGGGATGGGGTCGGGTTCTGAAATTGAGTTGTTTTAATTTTGAATCGCGCACAAGATCGCTTTTAATAAACTGGAAACGTTTCAGCAACGACTTAAAACGATCGGGCGGCAGGTAAGTCTGTTCGGGTTCGGCAACATCAATTCCGGAGGCTGACTGCTCCTGAAAGGCGATAATCGCTTTATTAAAGAACTGTTCTGCGGCGCTCAGGGCTAAACCGAGATCTTCAAAGAATAAGATTGTGTTTTCGGGAAATATCTGATCGATTAAAGTCAGATGTTCCCTTGATTGCAAATTAGGCAGCAGAATGATTTCGTCGGCTTCCTTAAAAGAGCGTTGAGAAATCACGTCAAAAAAACGGATGGATTCAATTTCATTGCCGAAAAATTCAAGGCGCAGCGGATCGTCATAATTCCAGATGTAAATATCAATAATGCCGCCGCGGACGCTGAATTCGCCCACGCTTTCCACTATTTCCACGCGAGACAATCCGATGGCGTGAAGCTGAGGAACCAATTTATCAAAGGGAACGGTCATCCCTTTTTTCAAATAGAGTTGAAAATCCACAAAATCTTCGGGATTAGGCAAAGCTTCCATTAACCCCTGAGGAGTTGTTACCCCGAACCACACATCTTTTTCAATGAGTTTTTGAGTCGATTCGATGCGCAAGCGCAGCAAACTGGGGTTGGGTTCAACATGATCGTAAGGTTCAAAAAGCAAAGGAGGTAAAAATACCAGCTCTTCGGAGGAAGCGATCATCTCGAAATCATCGCGTAATTTTTCCGCCGAGTCCATATCGCTCGCCACATAAAGCACCGGCTGCCGGACATGTTTAAAAATATATTCACTGACAAATGAGCGGAATGATCCCGCTATTCCCGTTAATTGCACGGCATTTGTTTTTTTGAGTAATTCCGGAAGTTTATTTAATTCATCCAGACGATAAATGTGTTTTTTAATCCACTCCATTGCAGAGAAATACTAATTATTGATTTTTGATTTGATTAAATCCAGTTCCTGACGAT
>JAJRSN010000357.1 GCA_024278715.1 Calditrichota bacterium | reverse complement strand
TTAAACGACGCGCTTGTTGAATTAACCGGGGCTTTAGCGGGATTCACTCTTGCTTTGCAGAACGCGCGCCTGATCGGAATGGCGGGCTTGATTACCGGAGTCGCCGCTTCGCTTTCCATGGCTGCCTCGGAATATCTTTCCAAAAAATCGGAAGCCGGGGGACAAAACCCGCTGGTCGCTTCTTTTTACACCGGGGTTGCCTACATTTTTACCGTAACATTGCTGGTTGGTCCGTTCTTTGTTTTTGAGCGTTATTATTTTGCCATGTTAAATACGCTTGTATTTGTGTTCTTAATCATCTGGTTCTTTTCATTTTTTGTGTCTATTGTAAAAGGCTTAAGTTTTAAACATATCTTTGTCGAAATGATCGCCATCAGCTTAAGCGTGACGGCAATTTCGTTTTTTATCGGAATTTTAGCCCGTAAGTTTTTAGGAGTGGAAGTTTAAATTTAATGAACGAATATCCCCGCAATGCATAATACTCTAAAAATTGCTTTGATTATAAGTCTGGCGATTTTAAGTTTTTGTTCCTTCCCGGAACGAAAAAAACCGGTGCGTAAAAAACCGGCTGCGCTTACAAATCAAACATTGCCCGAAATCGTACTTAAAGACGATCAAAATCACCAATTCACTTTTACGAACAAAGCAGCGGGCTTTTTTGTGGGAAACACCCGCCAATACAATCAAACCGGCTTTGAAGGCTGGACGGTCGATGAAGTTCACGTTCTTACGGATTACAAGTTTTTTAAGAATAACCGCGAACTGTTGCGTTCCGAAATCAAGCGCTTCAAATACCATCCTTACGGTTTTGAACGATTGTACCGGGATGGCACTTCGGAAGAATTTACTTTGCTCGATTCGCTAAACGCCATCCTAATCCGGCTGAAAGTTCGGGACGACGACGATCTTTTTACCTTAAAGCCAATCGGCAGCGGAAACAAAAAAGAAATACAGATCGGTCCCGAACAACCGAGAGCAATTATCGAAACAGATGTTCCGGGAAACGGATTTCTGGTAATCGATTATTCAAGATCGGCAAAAAAAGAGCATTTGTTTTTACTGCATCTTGCGGATTCTTCCGCGCAGGATTCGCTTTCCGCAAAGACCGTTCAAAAATATGAAAAACTTGTTCAAAAACGCAAAGAACGCTTTAAGCGGCTTTTGAACCGCACTCCGTTTTTGCTTCCTAACAAACCGCTTCAGGAAGCGCTTAAATGGGCTGTTCTTTCTCTGGATGCCCTGGTCACACGGCAGCGGGGGGACGGAATTTGGGCGGGACTGCCCTGGTTCAATAATTACTGGGGGCGCGATACGTTTATTTCTCTTCCAGGCGCCTTGTTGGTTACCGGTCGGTTTGACGAGGCAAAATCCATTTTAAAAAATTTCGCCGAGTTTCAGTTTAAAGATCGTTCCGATAAACATCTGGGAAGAATACCAAATCGAATTACCAACAACGAAGTTATTTACAACACCGCGGACGGCACGTGGTGGTTCATCCGTTCGTTGTACGAGTATTTTTTGTACACGGGCGATCGGAAATTCCTGAAAGAGATGTTTCCCGCCGTTCGTTTAGCTATTGAAGGGGCGATTAAAAAACGGACGGACGATTTGGGCTTTTTGCGGCACGGTGACGCGGAAACCTGGATGGATGCCGTGGGATCGGAAGGACCATGGTCGCCGCGCGGAAACCGGGCTGTGGAAATTCAGGCTTTGTGGTACACGGCTTTGAACATTGGCGTTAAGAGCGCCGGCATTTTAAAGCAGGACTCCGGTCTGGCGGCAAAATGGAATCAATTGGCTGAAAAAGTCAGGAAAAATTTCGAGCTGTATTTTTGGGACGAACAACGCGAGTGTCTTTATGATCATCTGAATGCCGACGATTCCCCGGATTTTTCACTGCGTCCCAATCAGCTTTTTGCGCTCACGGTACCCGACATCGACGACATTCCGCCCCTTCTTTCCAAAGAAAAGCGGTTTAAAGTCGCCCGCAAAACCACCGAAAATCTGGTCACCGAACACGGAGTTCTTTCGCTATGGTTCAAAGACCGCAATTTTCATCCCTATCATCACTATTTGCCCTATTACGTCCCGGACGCGGCTTATCATAACGGATTGATCTGGACCTGGCTGGCAGGACCGGCAATCAGTTCTCAGGCGGAATTCGATCAGCTTCAGGTCATGAGCACGCTGTTCAGGGACGAAGCCAAACAGATACTAAGATATGATGCCATCGCCAATTATTCAGAGTTGCTGGAACCTATATTGCGCAAAGGCAAATCCCAGCCGCAAATATCCGGAACAATTTCGCAAGCCTGGAGCCTGGCAGAGTTTGTGCGCAATTTTTATCAGGACTTTGTGGGGTACCGTCCCCTGGCATACAAAAATCAGGTGACCTTTAAACCGCATCTGTCTGAAGCAATTCCGAATATTCACTCCCGATTGCCTTACAAACAAGGCTTTTTGGACGTGCAATTAAGCAAAACCGAAACAGGCTATCGGATTCATTTGCATTCCAGTTTAAAGAACGAACAAATTGACGGATTCGTGCTTTTCCCTGAGGATTCTTTGCCTGTGACAATATTTTTGCCCGATTCCGGGACGGATTTTGAGTATGAATTCATTTCCATGGATTCCACGGCTGATTCGGTTAAAGCAAAACGAATGTGGAAATTGGCGTCCGTTGATCCTGATCTTAAATTCGCCGTAATTCACGATCTTCCGTTTACATTGTTAAAAGCGTCTCAGGTCTTTTTTCCGCTCGGTCGGAACGGACCAACAGTTATTTACAAAAAAGATAAGTTAAACGACGATAAAGGACCAAACGGCAGGTACCAATATCCGCGGAATAAAGTTTTTGATTCAGGCATTGCAGATATTAAAAGTTTTACTCTGTACGACAACGATTCAACCTGGGGCTTTAGAATAGACCTGCGCAATTTGACCGATCCGGGATGGCATCCTGAATACGGCTTTCAATTAAGCTATTTAGCCGTCGCCGTTTACGACGAACAACTCGACGGCTCCGTTTCGCGTGAAATCGGAAGAAGCGCGCATTACCGCCTTCCCGCCTTTAGAGCTTTTAACCGCGTTATTTACGTGGGCGGCGGCTTCGAAATACGCGACGCACAGGACAAACGTGTGGCATTATTTGTTCCTTTGGATAAAAGCCATCCGCTGGGCTTTTTGGCTCAAAAGCAAATTCGTTTTCAAATACCAAAAGCCTTATTGCCCGGCTTAAACGCCAAAACGCGCATCAGTGTTTTAGCCGGATTGCAGGACGATCACGGCGGTTCGGGACTGGGCGACTTTCGTGAAGTTCGGATTAAAGCCGGTCAGTGGCAGGGCGGAGGAGCCGAAAAAGACGATAACGCCCCGGCTGTTTTTGACGTATTGTTTATTAATTGACCGCAGATTAACCTGATTACACTGATTGCGCAGAGTGAGTTAAGGTGTTTTGATTTTTAGAATTTAAATAAGAGAATTTGTTTCAATTACAATTTTAAATTTATTTTATTCTCTGTGCGCTTTGCGCCTCCTTTGTGTCACTTGCGGTTATTCTTTACCGCGGAGTACGAAGAGCTTTTCCTTTTGGATTTTTATTACCCAATAAGAGAGAATGAGTAATTTGTGTTTAAACTACCTTCATCCTTTGATTTTCAGAAGCGAGCCTTAAAATTACCCTTCTTTTTCCGAAACAGCCTGCGCTCTTTGAATCAATTCAAACAGCGTTACAATTTTGGGTTTCGGATTTTTAAAAAGACGGCTGATTTCTTCCTTTGAATAATTGGCGTTCAAATATTCATCGATCGGAATTTTCTCAAACCAGCAATCCCTGATTTTGGTGCACAGTTGCCCCGAATGTTCGGTTCGGCAATAGCTAAAGGTAAGAAGATGACCTAATTTCCGGCAATACAATTCCACATTATCAAAGTGATTTTTGTCCATCGGGCTTTGCTCCTTCATCGGCAAAAAATCCGCAGACCGGAAGGTCTGCGGACTAATTCGTTCTTAATTTAAATCGTCAGTTTAAGGTTTGGGCAAACCTTCGATTGATTTAAGAAATTTTTTCAACACTTCATCCGGCAGAGCGTAATCCTGCAATTCTCCGTCAAAATATTTGGCGTATCCGCTTAAATCCATCAAGCCGTGTCCGCTCAAATTAAAGAGAATGACTTTTTCTTTGCCTTCTTCTTTTGCCTTTTTAGCTTCCTGAATGGCTGCCGCGACCGCGTGGCTGGTTTCGGGAGCGACAATAATCCCCTCCGTTCTGGCGAAAGTTACCGCCGCCTCATAGCTTTCCAATTGATGAAGCGCCCTTGGTGTAATTAAACCATCTTTAATCGCGCCGCTTACCAAAGGGGCAATTCCGTGATATCTTAAACCGCCGGCGTGGATGGGAGGCGGTATGAAAGCGTGTCCCAAAGAATGCATGGGCATCAGCGGCGTCATTTCCGCGGTGTCGCCGAAATCATAAACATAAGGCGCCCTGGTCATTGTCGGACATGAGGCGGGTTCAACCGGAATAATATCGATTTCCGCGCCGTGAATTTTATCATAAACAAAGGGAAAAGCCATTCCGGCAAAATTGCTTCCGCCGCCGGCGCAGCCGATAATCACATCGACTTTTTTCTCGCCGATCTTTTCCAGTTGCTTTTTCGTCTCCAGACCGATAATCGTTTGATGCAGCATCACATGATTCAGCACGCTTCCCAATGAATAGCGGGTTTTTCCCGTCGGATCGCTCACGGCTTCTTCGATGGCTTCGCTGATGGCAATGCCCAGGCTTCCCGGAGTATCGGGCTGTTCCGCCAGAATTCTGCGTCCGGTTTCGGTTTCATTACTGGGACTCGGAACGCATTTGCCGCCCCAGGTCTCCATCATTATTTTACGAAACGGCTTTTGATCGAAACTGATTCGCACCATAAAAACTTTACATTCCAGACCCAACAAGGCGCAGGCAAACGAAAGAGCGCTTCCCCATTGCCCGGCTCCGGTTTCGGTGGTCAACTTTTCGATGCCAAATTGTTTGTTGTACCAAACCTGCGCCACAGCGGTGTTCGGTTTGTGGCTTCCCGGAGGCGAGACGCTTTCGTTTTTATAGTAAATCTTTGCCGGCGTATCAAGATATTTTTCCAGCGCCACTGCCCGGTGCAGCGGAGTGGGACGCCAGCGATACAAAATTTCGAGTATCTCTTCGGGAATGTCTATCCACCGCTCCGAACTTACCTCTTGCTCGATCAAGTTCATCGGAAACACAGGCGCCAGCATATCCGGCGTAATCGGCTTTCCGTCCGGTCCCAGGGGCGGAGGCAACGGGGTAGGCAGATCGGGCGCCAGATTATACCATTGCCGAGGAATTTCATCTTCATTCAACAATACTTTGATTTGCATTGATCCTCCTTAAATATTAAGTAATCTTCCTGCTTTTATTTGTTTATTGAAATCGTTTTACCGCTTTTTTAAGAATGGAATTTCGCTTCTTTAATTCTTTGGAGCCGCGGGTGATTTTGCACAAACTTAAATGCAGCTCTTTGGCAATTTTCCTCTGCGGAACACCCCGGTCAAGCATTTTTACTATTTGCCATCTGGAAGAAAGCGTTTTCATTTCCGTGGGCGTTAAAATGCTCTCCAGAAATTTGTAGATTGTTTTCTGATCGTCGTTTTCAGCCAAAAATTGACAAATTTCTTTAATGTTATTATTCATAAGGCGTTTCTTTAAATAGTAACTGTTACTGTTAATAGTAACGCAAATTGTAATAAATATTGTGTTGCAAGTCAAATATTTTTGAAAATTTAATTTTTAAACAAGAATTTCGGGCGGAGATCGATTAAAATTTGCCGCTGATATTTTCCACGGTAATATCGTTAACGTTTACATTGTCCGAAAATTCGGTGGCAGCCAGAACCGCCTTAGCCACATCTTCCGGTTTCAGCATTTTAGACCGATCCCACGGTAAAGAAAGCTCATCGTGCATGGGGGTGTTTACGGATGAGGGATAAACGGAAGTCACGCGGATGTTTTTTTCCGCCAGCTCCGCCCGTAAAGTATCCGCCACGGCTCTTAAACCGAATTTTGAAGCGCAATATGCGCCCCATTCTGCAAACGCCGTTTTACCGGCTGCGGAATTGATAAAAATTAAGTGACCCGGCGAAGTAAGAAAAGATTCGAGATTTTTAATGAGAGCTACCGGAGAAATGAGATTAACCTCAAGCACTTTACGCCAGTCTTCCATGGACATTTCCAAAACTTTTCCCACTTTTGCGATTCCCGCGTTTAGCACCAAAAGCGAAAAACGTATTTCCGAATTTCGAGCCCATTCCCGCAATTTTTTAAGATCCGCTTCCGAGGTCAAATCCGCGCCGAGCCACCGGGCATGACCGCCCTTAACTATGATTTCCCGCGAAACTTCCCTGAGCAAAGCTTCGTTACGCGCCAAAAGCAACACATTGAAAGAATTTTCCGCCAGGCTTTTGGCGATGGCTGCGCCTATCCCTCTGCTCGCGCCCGTAACCAGCGCCCATTTAAAATGCCGATTCAACGCGCGGACTCCTTATTAAACTTAAAAATTCTGCTCTTGTTTTTTCGTCATCTTTAAACGAACCAAGCATAGCGGAGGTGATCATTTTTGCTTTGCCTTTTTCCACGCCCCGCATCATCATGCATATATGTTGTCCTTCAACCACCACGCCGACCCCGTCCGGGTCCAAGGCTTCTTGTAAAAGATCGGCGATCTCGAGCGTCATCTTTTCCTGAATCTGCAAACGCTGGGCAAACATATCCACAATGCGCGGAATTTTACTTAATCCGACCACTTTGCCCTTTGGAATGTATCCCACGTGAACTACCCCGAAAAACGGTAAAAGATGGTGTTCGCACATACTGTAATATTCGATATTGGCGACAACCACCATTTCATCATATTCAACATCAAAAATAGCGTTATTGATTAGTTTTCTGGGGTCGGTGCGATAGCCCTTGGTTACTTCACGATACATTTTTGCCACGCGAAAAGGAGTATTTTTTAAGCCCTGACGTTCCGGGTCTTCGCCGATCCCCAAAAGTATCTGCCTCACCGCGTCTTCCATACTCTTCATTTTTAGCTCTTCCTTTCCAGTTCAAAATAGTTGTTGTTCGTTTCCCATAATTTTATTTTGAACAATTTATCTCCCAAAAAATTATGCAGTTGATCCCATAAATACCGAACGATTTCTTCCCCGGTGCTTCGATGCGTGCCGAAGTAAGCGATTTCCATATCCAGATGTTTGTGATCCAACGGATCAATAACCGAACGCGCCGCCAGGTCAATATCTTCCAGAGGAATGATCATTCCGGTTTTTTGATCAATTCTTCCTCTGATCGTTATTTCCAGCGTGTAATCGTGCCCGTGTCCGTTTAAATTATTGCACTTGTCGTAAAGTCGGGCATTTCCTTCGTCGTCCATTTGTGGCGCATGAAGCCTGTGAGCGGCGCTGAAATGATACACCCGCGAAAGACTAACCTGAAGTTTCATGAGTCCGCCCGCCAAACATCCACGTACAAATCATGCCTTTCGTACAATCTGATTTTTTGCAGTTTGATATTTTCATGCTTCGACAGCCGCTCGTCTATTAACTCAAACAAAACCAGCGCAATGTTCTCGGTTGTGGGGATCCGTTCTTTAAAATAGGGCGTATCCAAATTCAAAAATTTATGATCAAACCGCTCAATAATCTTATTCACAATCTCTTTTAAAGTGGAAAGATTGATGATCATTCCGGTCACCGGATCAACCGTTCCGCTGACCGTTACGTGCAATTCGTAATTGTGCCCGTGTCCGTACGGACTGGTACAAAGCCCAAAGACCTGTTTGTTCTTTTCGTCGGACCAATCGGGCTTATAGTAACGATGACTGGCTGAAAACTCGAATTTTTTTGAAATCGTCACCTGTTTCATTTTTCATGCTTCTCCTTGTCCTCTCATCAAAAGCAATCAACTAATTATTTTTATTTTCTATTCCGGAAGTCAATAATGTTTGAATAAGCCGCATGAGTTCAAATCCCGATCGATCCCAACTGAAATTCCGAACCTTCTTTTTCCCCCGCTCGCCCATTTTTTTTCTCAGCCATTGATTTTGAAGCAAAGTTAATAATTTATTCGATAAATCACCACAATCGCCCGGCGCGCACAAAATACCTTCTTCTTCGCTCACCACTTCGGGAATAGCCGTGGTTCTGCAGGTAACAATCGGCAACCCCGCAGTCATGGCTTCCAAAAAGACAATGCCAAAGGTCTCGTGGTAACTGGGCAGGCAAAAAATATCCGCGGATTTGTAAAAGTAAGCCAGTCTCTTTTCATCCGCCAAATCATCCTCAAAACGGACAAACCTTTCGATTCCCAATTCTTTTGCCAGTTTTTTGTTTTTCAGAAAATCGGGACCACCGCCGACAATATTCAGCCGTACTTCGGGAATAACTGCGCGCACCCGGGCAAACGCTTCAATCAAATCGCTTACCCCCTTCCTCGGATATTGGCGCGCCACGCAAAGAACCGTCGGATTTCGGTTTTCTTCGACCGCTGCCCGTTTCAAACGCTTTTCCCATTCCAAAAGATCAATCCCCAACGGAATAATTTTAATCCGTTCAAAATCCACTCCGTACAGTTCGCCTACCTTGCCGGCAGCGTATTGCGACGGAACAACAACCATGTTAGCCTGCCGGACATTCTGGCATTCGCGCATTGCCAGATGTTTTAAAATTTCAGCCGTTTTACCCTTCTCAAAACGGACAATATCCGACAGAATTCCCGCGTTAAGAACAATTTTAGGCGTCCGATCAGAATTTAAAGCAAAACCGTCAAAATCGCTTCCGATAATAAGATCGTAACCGCGCCAATTTTTTTGAACAATTTTTTTATTAAACAAAATTCTTTGAACCGCCAAGT
>JAJRSN010000356.1 GCA_024278715.1 Calditrichota bacterium | reverse complement strand
TCTGTTTAAAATTTCCTGAGCCAAAGCGCGATACTCCATGGCTCCGCGCGCCGACGAAGCATAAGAGAGTATTGGCTTTTGCGCCTGATAGGCTTCGATTAGTTTTGTATTGACTCCGATTACGGTATCGAATACCTGCTCCTTGAACTTTTCCCGAAGAAGTTGATAAACCTCTTTTGCCGCGTTGGTTCTTCGATCGTAATGGGTTCCGAAATAGCCAAGAATATTTAATTCCGAATTTAAATGGCGCTGCACCTTGTGCACGGTTTTCAGGGTTAGTTCCAATCCCGTCAAAGCCAGATACTGGGTTTGCACGGGAATCAAAACATGATGAGAAATAGCGAGGGCGTTGTAAGCCAAATTACCCATATTGGGCGGGCAGTCAACCAAAACAATTTCATATTTTTCGGGAAAATCCTCCCGCCCGATGAAAAAATCGACGTCCTCTTCTTGCAGAAGTTCTTCATAAAATTCGCTCAAAGCAGGCTCCGAAGGGATGCACCATAAATTTTCGAATGTGGTCGGATAAATGAACTTCGAAAGAACCCTGTCCGAAGACAAGAGGTAATCGCAAAGGGTTTGATGTTCATTGTTCGTTTTATCCAACCCCAGATGAATGGAAGCGCTTGCCGCCGGATCGAGATCGACGAGCAAAGTGGGAATTCCTTTTTCGGCGAAAGCGGCTCCCAAATTGACCGCGCTGGTCGTCTTTCCCACGCCGCCTTTATTGTTGATAATTGCAATGAGCTGCATGGTTTTCACTCACTGATTGTAATAGTATTTTTGTTGAATTTTTTCAATCTTCCCTTCGTCCATCAATTTTTTAATCAAGATGCGCGCTTCGGCAACGGATTTACGGACAAACCGAGCGATCTCCTTTAATGAAGCCCCCTCTTTTTTGAAAGCAAGAAAACTCAGGATTTTTTGTTCGGGAGTTTGACGTTTTTGCCTTGGGCTTTTTGGTGTTTTTGGTTTTTTAATAATTGAAGCGGAAGGAATCGGTTTGACGCCGGGCTTTTTTTGCTCCAGCATGGCTTCGGTATCGTCAAAAGGATTGGCAATGATGTGCGATGATATGAATTCGCCGATGCGTTTGGCTGTTTCCGCGCCTGCGGCAACCGCCGCCTGACAGGCTCCGAGTTCGCCCTTTACGATAACCGTCACATAAGCCGAACCGATTTTACGATATCTCACAAGTTCGACTTTTGCCGCCTTTACCATGGCGTCCGCGGCGACAACCGCCGCAATGTAACCCCTGGTCTCGATAAATCCGTAAGATGCTTTCATAAGCTTTAATTAAATAAATATAGACAAAACAATCAAGCGATAATCGGGATTATGAATAATATTTTTACATATTTACAGTCCTTTTAACACCGGAAGCTCCAAATGCGAGGGATATTTCTTTGAAAAGTACACCCTGTGCACGGCTTTTCGGAAATCGTCATCCTTTGCCCGATAGATATTGACAAACTTTTGCGGATTGCGGTCAAACAACGGAAACCAACTGCTTTGAATTTGCACCATGGTCCGATGCCCGGGTTTAAAGGTGTGATAGATGTCTTGTAAGTTGATGGTAATGGGCGTAATTTTGCCGGGAATCATGGGTTCGGGTTTGGAATAACTGTTGCGAAATTTGGCGCGCATAATTTCCGCCCGGATCAATTGCTGGTAGCCGCCCATTCTTATTTTACAGGGATTGGGATTGAAATCGCTTGCCGTGTCGGGATACACATCGATCAGTTTCACTACAAAGTCGGCGTCGCTTCCGGTGACCGAGACAAAAAGTTTTGCCGTAATCGGTCCGGCAAGAGTGACTGAATCGCTTAATACAGGCGTTTGATAAACAAGCACATCGGGACGGCGGGCGGCAAAACGCTGATCTTCCACCATAAATGTTCTTCCCCAGGTGTTGGTAATTTGCGCAGTAAAAGGCACCGGTTTATCGGGATCGCTGATGTACTCGTCGTAAATTTCTTTTGCGTTTTGCGGCGCAGCCATACTCAAGGTTCCCTCGGGGGCGAGGAATATGTTTTTAATGCGAAATTCCGGAGCCCACTTTTCAAACTTCTTCCATTTTAACGCGCCGGTATCAAAACAAAGCGCTTCGGCGGGCTTGTAGCCGGGCGTCCCTTTCAGATAATACATGAAAAACGGAAACAGCACCGAATCCTGGAAAAACTTGCTTGTATTGGCTCCGAAGCGAACGTTCCCCAAGGCATTGCCCTTTGAGCGCTCCCAGCCGCCATGAGACCACGGTCCCATTACCAGTGAATTAAAAGTTTGGGGATTTTTTTCTTCGATGGTCTTGTAAATATTCAATGTTCCGTAAAGGTCTTCGGCGTCAAACCAACCTCCGACAACAAGCACCGCGGGAGCAATTTTTTGCAAATGAGGCAAAATGTTGCGTTCTTTCCAGAAATAATCATACGTTTCATGCGCCAGAATGCTGTCCCAAAAAGCGATATTATGATGAAAGTATTTTTCGTTGGCGTTGGGTAGAGCGCCCAAATTCAAAAAAAATTGATAACCGTCGGGCGTGCCGTGCTTAAAACGTTTATGCCACCGATTGGTGGGTTCAGGTCTCGGGAGACCGAAGGTCGAAAAGAAATCAAAAGCAAGGGTCAAAGCAAAAGCGCCGTTATGGTGCACATCATCGCCGATAAACCAATCGGCAATGGGCGCCTGCGGCGAAGCCGCTTTTAAAGCCGGGTGCGCGTCGATTAACGACATAGCCGTGTAAAATCCGGGATAAGAAATTCCCCAGAATCCCACCCTTCCGTTATTTTGCGGAATATTTTTAATCAGCCAGTCGATG
>JAJRSN010000355.1 GCA_024278715.1 Calditrichota bacterium | reverse complement strand
TCCTAACAACAGAGTTGAGTTGTACTACAAAAGTAAATATGAGCGGGTCGAATATTCTCTGTTTCCCATGCCGCCGCTCGATTATCAAAAAGTGCAGCCGTTTTTAGATGTCGATATTTTGATCGTTAATTTTATTTCCGGCTGGGATATCGGCTTGGATGATTTAAAAAAGGTCAGCCGGAATTTTAAGGGACTCTTGGCGGCGGATATTCATAGTTTGACTTTAGACCGAAAAGAGGACGGGCTAAGGGTGTTTCGCAAAGTGGAGAATTTGGACGAATGGCTTTCCGGCTTGAATATTGTTCAGTGCAATGAAAGAGAGTTCGGTCAGTTGTATTCGGGAGAAGCAGAAGATTTTTATAAAGAATATTGTTTTGATGAAAATAAAATTATTAATTTAACTCTGGGAGCCCGTGGTAGTTTAACGGTTTACAGAGCGGGTAATCGGGTTCTAAAAATTCATGAAAAACCGCCTGCCAGGATTAAGGTAGTTGATCCCACAGGATGCGGAGATGCTTTTTCGGCGGGCTTTGTTCTGGAATATTTTAAAACGAACGATATTCGCAGGGCGGCGCGCAAAGCAAATCTTGTGGCTGCCGTTATCGGGAGCAGAAAAGGACTCCCCGACAGGGAATCAATAAAAGGGATTTTAAACAACTTTATGGAAAAGAATAATGCGTAAAATACTTATTTTGGGATCGAATGGGCTTTTAGGGCAGAATTTGGTCCGCCATTTTAGAAAGAGAAATGATGTTATAGCCTCTTCATATTCGGCAAAAAACAAGCTGTCGGAATTGGGGATAAGCTATCACAGGGTTGATATTACAAATCGCGTGGCGGTCGCCGAATTGGTTCAAAGTGTGCATCCCGATATAATAATCAATGCCGCCGCTTACACTAATGTTGACGCCTGTGAAGACCATCCTGAAACCTGTTGGAATATTAATGTGCGCGGCGTCGAAAACATTGTGGAAGCCGCTGCGCCCGTAAAACCGGTTTTGGTTCATGTTTCAACCGATTATGTCTTTGACGGCGAAGACGGTCCTTATACGGAAGATGATCAGCCGAATCCGAGGGGCAACTATGCCCGCAGTAAATTGGCGGGAGAGAATGTCGTAAAAAATTCCGATCTGGAATACATCCTTGCCCGCACTCAGGTGCTTTTCGGAAGCGGACGGGATGTAGGTCCGAATTTTGTTACCTGGGTAATAGATCAATTGACCCATAAAAGAAAAATTCGTATAGTTGACGATCAGATCGGTTCTCCGACTTATGCGCCGGATTTTTGTGAGGCGATAGATCGGTTATTACAAAAAGAGACCTTTGGTCTGTTTCATATTTCGGGTCCGGATATCCTTTCGCGCTATGATTTTGCCGTTAAAATTGCTGATGTTTTCGAGCTGGACAAGTCATTGATCGAACGGATAAAAACAGTGAATTTAAATCAGAAAGCGCCGCGTCCAATGAATTCGGCTTTTAAAATCTATAAGTTAATCAATTACACCGGATGGGAGCCGCATTCGCTTGATCGGGCACTGGAACTACTAAAAGAGGAATTGGCAAATCAAGATGGTTGATCCTAAAAAAGCTGTGGTGGTTATCCCTACTTACAACGAAGCCTTGAATGTAGAGCGGTTGGTTCTGGAAATTCATAAACATGCTCCGGGGATTTTTGTTTTATTTGTGGACGATAGTTCGCCTGACGGCACTGGTGAGATTATTAAAAAAATCATGGAAAAGGATCTCCGCGTGCTTCTTTTGGAGCGAAAAGTCAAAGACGGTCTGGGACGCGCGTATATCGCCGGTTTTAAAGTTGCTTTGGAAAAAGGTTTTGAATACATTTTTGAAATGGACGCCGATTTTTCTCATGATCCCAAAGAAATCCCGAATTTTTTGCGGGAAATTGAGAGTCACGATTTGGTGATCGGTTCCCGTTATATTAAAGGAGTGAACGTCATTAACTGGCCACTGGAAAGATTGTTGTTAAGCTATTTCGCCAATGTTTACACCCGGGTGGTCACGGGAATTCCGATTAAAGATTGTACGGGCGGTTTTAAGTGCTTTCGCAGAGAAGTCCTTGAAAGTATCGATTTTGACCGTATCAGATCAAACGGTTACGCTTTTCAGATTGAATTGAATTTCAAGACATGGAAAAAAGGTTTCCGGATAAAAGAAATTCCGATTATCTTTGTCGATCGGGTTTACGGGGAATCTAAATTGTCGAAAAAAATCATGTGGGAAGCCGTTTTTCTGGTATGGAAATTACGATTACTGAGTTTAATCAGAAAATTATAGGTAAAAAAATTATGGCAAAAAAGAAACAACGATTTGTTTTGGAATTTGAAAAGCCGATTGTCAATCTGGAGGAAAAGATTGCGGAGATGCGAGAATACGCTTTAGCCAGCGGATTGGAATTGGAAGACGATATCAAACGGCTTGAGAAAAAAGCGTCGCAGCTGCGTAAAGAGATTTACGCCAACCTGAACAGATGGCAGCGCGTTCAATTAGCCCGGCATCCGCAGCGTCCCTACAGTCTGGATTATATTTCGAGAATGTGTTCCTATTTCGAAGAGCTGCACGGCGACCGGCGTTTTGCCGATGATAAGGCGATTGTTTCGGGTTTGGCAAAGCTGGAAGAGTTTTCGATTATCTTGATTGGGCAACAAAAAGGCAAAGACACCAAAGATAATTTGTACCGCAACTTCGGAATGCCTCACCCGGAAGGCTATCGAAAAGCGTTGCGTCTTATGGAATTAGCGGTTAAATTCAACAAGCCCGTAGTTACGCTTATCGATACTCCGGGCGCGTTCCCGGGAATCGGCGCCGAAGAACGCGGGCAAGCCGAAGCCATTGCATATAATCTTTTCCGTATGGCAAGACTGCCGGTGCCTATCATCAATGTTATTATCGGCGAAGGAGCTTCGGGCGGGGCGCTGGGTATCGGCGTGGGCGATCGTATTTTGATGACCGAAAATTCGTGGTATTCGGTAATTAGTCCCGAAGGGTGCGCCGCTATTTTATGGCGCGACGCGTCTCACGCTCCGGATGCGGCGGAAGCCATGAAGGTAACGGCTCCGGATCTGTTAAAACTGAAGATTATCGACGAAATAATTAAAGAACCCGAAGGCGGCGCTCACAGAGATTATGATTTGGCTGCAAATGTTGTAAAAGAAGCTATTTTGAAACACTTGCGGGAATTGGTGAAAATTCCCCCTAAAAAATTAATTGAACAACGGATGGAAAAATTTAGTAAGATGGGTGCCTGGAAAGAATGAACGACTGTTCGATCGATTTTCGCGTCCGATATGCCGAAACCGATCAAATGAAGTTTGCGCATCATTCAGTTTATATTGTGTGGTTCGAAATGGCGAGGTTGGAATTGTTGAGACGCATGGGAATTTCGTATGCGCAGATGGAAAAAGAAGGCTATCTGCTGCCGGTTATTGAAGTCAGGGCGCGTTATTTTAAACCGGCGTTCTTTGACGAAAAACTAAGGATTAAAGCACAATTCGGAAATATCGAAAAGGCTCATCTTCGGATTGATTATCGGGTGGAGCGAGAGGGAATCGTTATTTGCGAAGGATATTCGGTTCATGCCTTTACAAATGCAGAGGGAAAGCCGATTCGACCGCCGAAATTCTTTTTAGACAAAGTGCTGAAATAAAATCCGATAATAATAGGTTTAATTGGAAATATGAGGTTTTAACATGTTAGACGAATCTTTATTAGAGATTTTAGCCTGTCCGCAATGCAAAGGCGAATTGGAATACAAGAAGGAAGACGACAAGCTAATTTGTCATAATTGCCGTCTGATCTTCCGAATTGAAGATGATATACCGATTATGCTGATAGAAGAAGCCGAAAAATTTTAAAGGGATTGCGAAAAGTCCTTGACATAATCTTTTTAGACTATTATATTTTAATACTTTAATTTAGTAAAAAAAAAAGTAGGGGAATTGCCTATACGCTGTTTGTTAAAGGATATTATTGAGATATGAATGCTCAAAAAATAGTGGAACAGTCTGCCTTTAACAAACAGTCTATAGGTATCGGGATGCCGGTTATTTGGAAGTGAGGGTAGGCTGTCCAAATAAACCGGTTTTTTATTTTGGAGGTGAAATATGAAGAAATTAGCAGTTCTGGTTTTCGGAATTTTGCTCGTATCGTATGCAGGACAGAACCTTTATGCCCAGGGTGAAGCTGCCGTACCGTTCCTTTTGATTTCTCCAGGGGCTCGGAACGGCGGTTTGGGCGAAGCGGGAGTCGCTTTGATTAATGATGCTACGGCAATTTTCTGGAATCCGGCAGGTCTGGCTTTTCAATACGAAGACCCGGCAGTAGATAAACGTTACCAAATTTCGCTCATGCACTCGCGCTGGTTGCCGCAGTTCAATTTTAGCGACCTGTTTTACGATTACGCCGCCTCTCGTTTTTATGTCGAAGACATAGGCATGTTCGGCGCCAGCATTACTTTTCTTAATTTGGGCAAAAACGTTTGGACAAACGAAACAGGCGATGAGCTGGGAACGTTCGATTCCTTTGAATACGCCATATCTTTGGCGTATGCCACAAAATTGAAGCAAAATCTGGGAATCGGTATAAACTCCAAGATTATTCAGAGTAATCTGAGTAATGTGAGCGTAGGGTCCGAAAATCGCGACGGAAGAGCCACCAGCTTTGCAGTGGATGTCGGCGTTTTGTGGACGCCGGATTACGCTTTTCTGGATAACCGTCTGAATCTCGGAATCAGTGTTTCCAATTTTGGACCAAAGGTTACCTCTATCGATCGTCAGCAGGCTGACCCTCTGCCCACCAATTTGCGTCTCGGTTTGGCTTACCGAGCTTTTGACGACGGTTTTAACAAAATTCTTGTGGTTTACGATGCAAACCGCCTTTTGGTTTATCGCCATAAGGACGGAACTTCGGACGGAGTTTTTAAAGCCGCTTTCTATTCCGTTTGGGTCAAAGGCAGTTTAAACGAACGTTTACGCCGTTTTACTCATTCGGTAGGGCTCGAATACAGCTATGGATCTTTAATCGCCTTACGCGTCGGCTATTTTTATGAAGACCCGAGCTTCGGAGATCGTAAGTTCCTAACATTCGGCGGCGGAATCGGCTTCAATTTGTTTAATATAGATTTTAGCTACATCTCGGCTTCAAAAGATCACCCTTTGGCTGAAACCATGCGTTTTTCGCTTGGGATTAAATTCTAAAATATTTAAAAGGGGGGAGTTCTGCTCCCCTTTTTTGATTACTTGTTTTTTACTAAGCTCACAGCAGTAATCTGTTAAACACTAAAGAAGCGCCTTCATGAAAGCAAAAAAACGCATTTTATTCTGGACAATTCTAATATCCCTGCCCCTTGTTTTGTTTGCGCAGGATAAAAAACCGGACATCATTAAAATTTGCGCCCTGCGCGTTGAGTTTAAAGAAGATAATAATCCGCTGACCACGGGGAACGGCAAATTTATGATCGATTCGGTTACTACCGATTCTTTTGCCATCGATCCCGCTCCGCACAACAGACAATATTTCCAGGATCAGATCGCCGCCGCTTCCAATTATTTTCAGGCGGTGTCAAAAGGTCGATTGATTGTGGAAGGGGATGTCTATCCCCGGGAAGATAATGCCGCTTTCCAGCTAAACAAGACCATGGGAGAATACAACCCCAACACCACGGATGAAGAAATTAACCGCGGTATTAGCCGATTGTTCGCGGATGCCGTTAAAGCAGCCGACGCCGGTTCGGATTCCATTGATTTCAGCGCTTATGATTTGGTTGTGGTTTTTCATGCCGGCGTAGGGCGCGATATCGATCTTGGTTATGACGCCACTCCGCAGGATATTCCTTCGCTTTTTCTCAGCGAATCGTTTTTTAAAAAAACGCTTGGCGATACCTTTGACGGCATTGCCGTAAACGGCGGTAAACATAAAATTTCCGCCGGTATTCTTTTACCGGAAACACAAAATCAGGACGGCTACGCCATAGCGCTCAACGGATTTTTGGTTTCCAATATCGGCAGCTATCTGGGATTGTACGATCTTTTTAGCCCTTCTAAACAAAAAAGCGGCGTGGGGCGTTTTGGCTTGATGGACGCGGGTTTGCTCAATATGAACGGTCTTGTTCCGGCACCGCCGGGAGCGTTCTCCCGTTATTTGCTGGGCTGGGATGATCCCGTGGAAATTAATCAGCCGCAAAAGGGAATTGAAATAGGACGTCTGTTTCCTGAGAACGATTCAACCAAACCAACGCTGATTAAAATTCCCATTAATAACGACGAATATTATCTTTTAGAATGCCGCGGCAATCCCAAAGTGAACATGGATTCCCTTTATCAGGAATTATCTTACAACCGTGATCAATTGCCCACCTATATGGAGCTTTTAAAGACCTATT
>JAJRSN010000354.1 GCA_024278715.1 Calditrichota bacterium | reverse complement strand
TTTGGAGGTTCTGCAGATCAGGAAAAAATGGCAAAAGACGTCGCTGGAGCAATTGCCCGGTTCCTAAAAAAAGGTAAATAACATTTTTAAGATGCCATTCTGATTTTGTCGTTAAATCATTAACCCTTAATCGAAAATTATGAGAAAAATAATTACAAGACTATCTGTGTTTTTATTATTTCTTTTAATACCAAACCTGTGTCCTGCTCAAAATACTTTTACAACGGGAATACGGGTCGGGTTGAGTTTTACGGATTGGTACGGGAAAGGCGCCGAAGAGTTTACGGATAATTTTAACTACCTTATGACCGAAGCGGGCTTCACAAATTTTAATTTGGTTAAAAAGAATAAATTTGGTTTCCTCTTTGGCGCGTCTTTTAATTATCGGATCACCGACTATTTTTTTCTGCAGCCCGAAGTAATCTTTTCTATGAAAGGGGTTAAATTTGACGGGAGCGGATATCTTGAGGGATATAATGTTAGCACAACAATAACCATTAAAACTAACTATATTGAAATTCCGCTTCTTGCAAAACTGATGATTACTAAAGATAACGCCTCCGGTCTTTTTATTTTTTTGGGTCCCGCGTTCGCCCTTAACACGAGTTCCAATATGGAAGTAAATGTCAAAGTATTGGGTGAATCTTCATCCGATGAGAGCAAATTTGAAAATATTAAAGATACGGATTTTTGTGCCGTTTTAGGCGGCGGTTTTATTATTTCAAACGAAATTGTCTTGGAAGCACGATATAATCTGGGACTTTTCTCAATAAACGATTCAAATGACGGGCTTCAAATTAAGAACAGAGGTTTTTCGTTAATATGCGGTTTTCGTTTTTAGAAACTTTAAAAAAACGAATATTATCATTGTGTTCGCTCTAAAATCGCTTCGAGGAGCGCAGCGGTAAGAAATCTTTTGTATTTATCGGAGCGTTCCGGATAGCAGAACACGGTTTTGGGAGCGGACACGTCATTAATAAACTAATTTTTATAAAAGTATATTAAAACGCGGTGGTAACCGATCATGTATTTAAAAAACAATTTACAAAGATTTCTGTGTTTATCTCCTCTGATTTTTCTGGTTTTTACAACCGTTTTACAAGCCCAAACAAAAGACACGCTCCTTTTCCAGAACTGGGAACAGGGAATCGGAAATTGGTATGCGGATAACGGCGTCTGGGAGGTAGGAGCGCCCAGCGTAGGTCCAAAAAACGTCTTTTCCGGAACGGAATGCGCGGGCACCATCCTGAACGGCAACTATCCTGCGGAGGCGAACACCAGTTTGATAAGTCCGCCGTTTAAATTGCCCGCAGTAAACGAGGGCGAAGAAATTATTCTAAAATTCTGGCACTGGTTCATGCTTCAGGAACGCAACGCCAACTATCCTTATTCGTATGATCCCGACAAGGGATTCGTGAGGCTATCGATCAATAACGGCGGCTGGTTTGACATTGAAGGTTACTTCACGGGATTCAGCTCCGGCTGGACTCAAGTGGTGGTTCCTCTGACGCCTTACGCTAAAAACATGAACGAACCGACAGTGAGGATTGCTTTTTACTTTACTTCTTCAGGAAATAACCAGCACAACGGCTGGTACATCGATGATATTTTGGTTCTAAAACAAGAAAAAACATTTACCACGGAATACGATTTTGAAGACGGAGTCGGCGACTGGAGCGCCGAAAACGGATTATGGCAGGTAGGTCCCGCAACCGTCGGTCCAAAAGAGGCTTTTTCAGGAAAAAATGTTGCCGGAACTTTGCTGGGAGATAATTATCCGAAATACGCCGATACAAGATTTATCAGTCCCGAAATCCAACTGCCGGAAATAGATCCCGAAGAAACATTACAGTTGAAATTCTGGCAATGGTTTGTTACCAAAGAACATAACGCCAATTATCCGTATTCCTATAATCCCGACAACGGATATGTTCAGATATCGGTGGCGGGAGAAGAATGGGAGACAATATACGGACCGCTTAACGGCAAAAGTCCCGTTTGGAGCCAGGTTAACCTGAATATTTCCCGATATGCCTCCGAACTCGTGCGCTTTGCCTTTTATTTTACCTCCACTTCCGACAATAACGATCTGGGCTGGTACATTGACGATTTTAAAATAGAGAAAAAAATTGTTACGTTTCGCAATCCCGAAGATTTTGAAAACGGTATCGGAGACTGGTGGGCTGACAACGGTGTGTGGGAATACGGCACACCTGATAAAGTCGGTCCTGAATCCGCCCATTCGGGAAGTTATTTTTTCGGAACCATCATCGACGACTCCTATCCTAACTACGCTAATTCCCGCTTAATAAGTCCTGAATTTACGGTCAATGTCAAAAAAGGAGAAATACCGAGCCTTTACTTTTGGCATTGGTTTAAGCTAAAGGAACGCAATTCCAATTATCCTTATTCTTATGATCCCGACGAAGGCTATGTTCAGGTTTCCGTTAAAGGCGGAGAGTGGCAGAATACGGCAGGTCCTTTTACCGGAGATAGTCCGGTGTGGACCCAAAATTATGTTGATCTATCCGCTTATCAGGATTCCACGATACGAATCGCATTTTATTTCACTTCGTCCTCAAACAATCAGGATCAGGGTTGGTACATAGATGATATTCGCCTCGTGGGAATTAACTTAACCGATGTAAATTATAACAATGCTTTTACCCCGACGGAATTCAAATTATTTCAAAACTACCCAAATCCCTTTAACGCAACCACGAAGATACAATTTGTCATGCCCCGTGCCGCTTATGCGACAATCGAAGTATTCAACATCTTAGGTCAAAAGGTCGTTACCCTGTTGGACAAAAAGCTGTCAGCCGGTTTGCATCATATTATTTTTGACGGCAAGGCGATGCCCTCGGGCGTTTACTATTACCGCCTCAAAATATTTGACCGCGGCGGCAACACTCGTCAATTCTCAACGCAAACAAAG
>JAJRSN010000353.1 GCA_024278715.1 Calditrichota bacterium | reverse complement strand
TTTTTGATTTGGAGTTTTTTTGTTCTTTGGCTGGAACAAATTTAACCCCCGCCGAATTAAGGCAATAAAGCAGAGCAAGCGGCAATTGTTCCCGCCATAAAAAGACCCGCTTTAAATTAAAAAAGAATAAGACAATACTTATTTAATGGATAAAAGCAGAAGGTCTTTTTATCTGATTATTTTTCCCTTAATGAACAAAGTAACCACAGGATGCTTAACGTCGTCGGAATAGACTTTAATGCTCTTTTGGAAGACACCTTTGCGACCTTTTGTGTTGAAAGTGGCTTTAATTTCTCCGCCCTTCCCCGGAGCAATAACTTCTGAACTCAGAAGCGCAGCCGTGCAGCCTCAGCCGCTTTTTAATCGGGAAATGTGAAGCGTATCCGACCCGATATTCCTGAAAGCAAAAATATGCGTCAAAATCGTATCGCCGCTAACATTCCCGAAATCCTTTGTCATTTCGGAAAAATGGATCAGCGGACCTTTGACCTGCGTTGAATCCTGAGCGGCTAACGGTTGGGACAGATAAAGTATCAAAAACAATGTTCCCAAAAAACTAATTACCCGTTTCATATAACACCTCTCGAGCGTTAAAAAAATGATATTCGGATTTTTTTGTAAATTAATCCGATTAATGTTTAATTGCAAGAACCGAGGGAATTTCAAGGGGGAAAATACCGAGATAAAAAAACATGCGTTTTTCATTCAACATTTTCACAATCAAATCGATAATATTGAAACAAAAAGAGTTTGTATTTAATCAATTCCTTTTTATTTTATATTAAAACCAAGAAATCATGGAGGTAAAATGGGCAAATCATTTTCAGAAATCGTTGTCGAAGGTCCTTTTATGTTAATCAAGGGGTTCTTATTGGGTTTTTTAGCCTGTCGTAAACCGGACGCCACATATTTTTTCCATCGCAAAACGAATATCCGGCGCGAGACTTTAAAGGAATTTGTAAAAGAACTTTTTGAGTTGGAAAACTATGTTCATCTTTGTCTTGAAGACGAACTGATAGAACCTTTTAAAGAAGCGATTGCGCTTTACACCAAGGTCACGGGATACGAAATCAAATCGATTAAACGTATTAAAAGCGCCGAGTTTTCTTTTGCGGCGGAGATTTTTGAAAAAGACTATGCTTCTCAATTTAAAGAGATGCTGAACAACCTTCCCGAAGGCGTAAAATTGGTTGATTATTTCCCCAACGAATTGGTTGAAAAGGATGCAAAAGGACTTGAATCGTACGCCCCGTTACACGATTATATTTTTCGCGCCAAAGGTATTGTTTCCGGCAATTTTGAAGGCGTGGTAAATCTTTATATGAACATCAAAAGAAGTGATTTGAACGATTTTGTAATTTGCAGTGAAATTAAATTAAATCTGTAGATAAAAGCAGAGGCGTCCGGTCATTTTTTGATGGGACGCCCCTTTTGATTTAAAAATTAATTTTTCATCTTTTTTAATTCTTCAATCATTTTCGGAACTACCTCAAACAAGTCCGCCACAATACCGTAATCGGCAACTTTGAAAATGGGCGCTTCGGGATCTTTATTGATGGCGACAATATATTTGGAAGAAGACATCCCCGCCAGATGCTGAATAGCCCCTGAGATGCCCACGGCGACGTAAAGCGTCGGCGACACCGTTTTACCGGTTTGACCCACTTGCTCGTCGTGCGGTCGCCATCCGGCGTCCACAGCAGCCCTCGAAGCCCCCGTAGCCGCGCCTAACAATTCCGCCAGCTCTTCGATCAAATGCCAGTTTTCTGGTCCCTTCATCCCCCGTCCGCCCGAAACGATAATATCCGCTTCCGTTACATCCAGCTTACCCTTTGCTCCGCTGATAATCTCTTTAACCACCGTTTTTAAATCCGGAACTTCAACGGTTTCTTCGCGGACTTCGGCATCAGCCGGATTTTCATGCGCAGAATAAACATTGGGACGCACCGTGACGATTTTAATTCCGGAATTCAAAGAGACATTTGCCAGAACCTTTCCCGCGTACATGGGACGGATCAGGCGCAGTTGATCGCCGTCGAGCTCGACTTTTGTGCAGTCGGTGGCAAGGGGCGCGTTAAGAATCGCCGAAACGCGCGGCGCCAGATCTTTGCCTGTGGCGGTCGCTCCCATCAACAAAACATCCGCTTCATGTTTTTGAACCAGTTGCGCCAATATTTTGGCATATCCGTCTGGGCTGTATTTTTCCAGACCGGAGCCCTTTACTAAAGTCACCTGTTCTGCGCCGTACCTGGATAGCTGCTCTCCTGCATCGGGAATATCCGCTCCGATAAAAACCACTTCAAAAGGCGCATTCAGGGATCTGGTCAGCGTTATATTCTCAAAAGTAATTTTTCGAATTTGACCGTCCCGATGTTCGCCGTATATCAAAACTTTCATCTTATTTTCTCCTGCCTTAATTCCAATATTCCTGTTTTACACACCCTTTAAAGCACTTTGGCTTCTTCGTGTAAAAGACGCAGCAGTTCGGGCACTGCCTCGGCGCTGTCGCCCACAATTTTTCCCGGGTTTTTGGGCGGCGGGTATTGCAATAATTCGACTTTTAGCTGTTCGGGTTCAAGCGCAACTTCGCGTTCTTCGATTTGAATTTTTTTGGCGCGCATAATTCCTTTTAAAGAAGGGTAACGGGGTTCGTTCAAACCGCGCTGGGCGCCGATAATGGCTGGCATGGAAAATTTTAGAATTTCATGTCCGCCGTCTATTTCGCGCTCCGCGGTCAAATTATTTCCATCGACCTCTAATTTTATCACAACCGTGACGGCGGGAATATCCAACAGCGCGCCCAGAATCGACGGTATTTGATTATGATCGTCGTCGATGGCTTGTTTGCCAAGAAGAATCAAATCGTAATTTCCCTCTTTAAGAACCGACGCCAACGCCTTAGCCGTAACCAACGGATCATCGGGATGCTTTTCGGTTTTAAGATGAATAGCGCGATCTCCGCCCATTGCCAACGCCGTGCGAATGGCGGTTTTTACACGATCCGGACCCAATGAAATAACTGTGACTTCTCCCCCGTGCGCTTCTTTTAAACGAACGGCTTGTTCAACGGCAAATTCATCGTAAGGATTCAAAATAAAATTAATATCGCTCTCATCAACCCGCTTTTGATCTTCTGTGAGCTTAATGCGGGTTTCCGTATCCGGTGTTTGTTTAACGCATACTGCAATATTCACGGTGACCTCCTATTTATCTTTAACGGCACAATATCACGCCAGTAATTTACAAAAAAAATTAAAACAATGTATTTAACTTTCCCGAAAATAAAATTTTCAGGAAAAATCATAAAACGTTTTGTCGCTGTCCGCGAGCATCGAAAGGGTAGCATCGGGTTTAAAACGCACGCCATATTTTTTATGAAGGGCGTTTAACAGAGTTATGATATTTTTCAATCCCATATTATCCGCAAATTTCAGGGGTCCGCCTAAAAAAGGCGGAAATCCCGCGCCCAAAACCGCGCTTAAATCTACCTTTTTTGCGGAATCCGCAACTCCGTTCGTAAGACAGCGCGAGGCTTCGTTAACCATTAAACAGATCAAACGTTGTTGTATTTTTTCCGCGTTTATTTGATTGTTTTCCGCGCTTTTTACCAGCGCTTTTAAGCCGGGTTCCGGTTTTTTCTTTTTGCCCGAATAGCGATAAAACCCTTTTTTCGCCTTTTTACCCAAAAGACCTTTTTCCGTCATCTTCTCAAGAAGATCGCTTTCCGCAATCTTTGCGTCCGGTTCATTCTTTAAATTTTTAAGCATCCGGCTAACAACATCCGCGCCGAGTTCATCAATCAAAGCAAAAGGACCAGCTTCCATTCCAAAAGTCAGCATTGTCCGGTCTATTTTTTCGACGGATATTCCTTCCTGCAGCATAGCCGCCGCCTCCGCAAAATAAGAGGCGAGTAAACGATTGACTAGAAATCCCGGATTGTCGCCCGTTATAATCGGAATTTTCCCCAGAGAAAGCACGAGCTTTGCCACGGAATTTAAAACTTTTTCGTCGGTTTGCGCTCCCGCCGTAATTTCCGCTATTAAACGCCTGGACGCGGGTTTAAAGAAACGTATTCCGACAAAGCTGTTTTTTTGTTCCAGAACCGCTCCCAAATTTTCGATTTTTAAAACGCCGGTGTGGGACGCCAAAATTGCCTCTGGTGTAATTGCCCGCTCGAGCTCTTTCAGCAACCGCTGTTTTTCCTGCAAATTGTCTTCGCCGTTTTCGATGATTAAATCCTGTCCGGACAATCCCGAATAATCATGCGCCGCGGAAATACGATGCAAAATTTGTTTGTATTGATAAGCGTTAATTCGTCTTTTCCCAAGCAGATCGTTCAAACCCTTGCCTATTTGCTGAAAAGCCCGCGCAAGCTTTTCTTCGTCGGAATCCGTCAATCTTACGGAATATCCTTTTTTAGCGAGCAGCAGCGCAATTTCGCCGGAGTTTTCCCCTGCGCCCGCAATGGCGATTTTTTTGATTGAACGGTAACCGCTTTTTTGAAGGGCGTTATTAATTTCTTTCTTGATTTGATCGCTCCGAATAAACAGGCTGACCAGATTCCGGGATTCGGGCGTTAAAATCAATTCGGCGAGCGCCTGAGCTTCGATGAGCAAACCCTTTTCAACCGGCATGGCGTACGTCTTTTGTATTACTTCAACGGTTTTTAGCGGAGCGGGATAATGCCCCCCCGTTGTTTGTACGACCTTTTGCCGGGCTTTTTTAAACAGTAAAGAGCGTCCGACAGAGGTTTCTTCTAATAAAAACCCAGCCAACCTGTTTCCCGATTTCTTCCTTCTTTTTAATTTGATCTTACCACTGACCACGGATCGGGCAAAAGCGACAGCCTGCTCTTCCATCCACTCTGCTGTAAGAATCTTATCGATTAAGCCGTACTTTAACGCTCGCGCCGCATTCACGTTTTTCCCCGTCAAGATAGTATCCAAAGCGTTGCGCAAACCCGTAACTTTGGGCAGTCGCTGCGTACCGCCCCAACCGGGCAATATGCCCAGCCTAACTTCGGGCAGGGCGATTCTGGTTTGAGGATGATCGGTCGCCAGGCGATAAGTG
>JAJRSN010000352.1 GCA_024278715.1 Calditrichota bacterium | reverse complement strand
GGTTCCTATTGATTTGTTTAAACCCTTTATTGAAAAAGGGATTTTGGAAATGGCGGAGAAATCGCGAAAAGCAAGAGAAGAAGGCACGGAAGAATCCTGAAAATGAATTCCGAAAATGATGATTGAGAAATTACGGGTATCCCCCGAATGGCTTGGGGGATTTCTTTTTAAAATCGAATAATTCTTCGCTTTTAAAAACCGGGAACAAAGAATGCGGGGAGATTATCGTTTGTTTAAAAGAGGGCTTATTTTTGCGCTTGTTTTACTGACGCTCAATAGCTGCAGTCTGCGCCGGATGATTGTCCGTGAATTCACCCCTGTTTTAGAGAACGGGATGAGCGCTTTTTACGAAGAAAGCGATACCGAAATTGCCGAAAATGCTCTGGCTTCGAACTTAAAACTTCTGGAAGGGCTGCTTAAAAGCGATCCGCAAAACAAAAGATTGCGGCTGCTTTTGGCTCAGGGCTACGCCGGCTATGCCCTTGCTTTTGCGGAAGATACCGATGCGGCGCGCGCCCGTTTATTCTATCTCAGATCGCGTAATTACGCGCAAAGCGTTCTTCTGAAGAATGCAAAAATTTCCGCTCAATGGAAAGGCAGCATTGAAAGTTTTAAAAAGGCTTTGCAAACAACCGACAAAGGGGATTTAGCGGCTTTGTTCTGGACGGGATTTCCGTGGGCGGGCTATATTAATCTTTCCTTTGACAATCCCGGGGCTTTGCTCGATCTTCCGCGGGTAGAAGCCCTGATGGAACGGGTAAAACAATTGGATTCCACTTATTTTTACGGGGCGGTGTACTTGTTCTTTGGCAGCATTTACGGACAAAGACCGCGGTTTTTGGGAGGAGATCCCGAAAAGGCAAAACAATGTTTCGAAAAAAATTTTAAAATGACCGGCGGTAAATTTTTACTGAGTTATGTTTATGCCGCTAAATATTACGCCGCAAAAGTTCTGGACGAGAAGCTGTTCGATGAATATCTGGAAAAAGTAATAAATACTCCTCTTGATGTTTTGCCCGAAGCTAAGTTGTTAAATCAGGTTGCAAAACAAAAGGCAAAAAGGCTGTTGGCTGAAAAAGAAGAGTTGTTTTAACATAAGGAACAGGAAAAATGATCCGGTTTAAAATAGGACTGTTTGCGCTGTTTTTGATATTTACCGTTTTCTCCGCTAGTCAGGCAAAACCGGTGATAATCAAATTTGCCACCCTCGCTCCGGACGGCACCGCATGGATGAAGCTTATGCGCGAATTTGCAGATACGATTAAAACAAAGACCAACGGAGAAGTTGTTTTTAAAATTTATCCCGGCGGCATTCAGGGAGATGAAAAAGATGTTTTGCGAAAAATCCGGATTAATCAGTTGCAGGGCGGCGGATTCACGGGTTTGGGTATGGGCGTGATTTTGCCTGAAGTTCGGATTTTAGACACGCCTTTTTTGTTCAGGAATAAAGATGAGGTCGATTTTATCATTAACAAATTTAGCGACTATTTTGCCTCCAATTTTGAGAAAAAGGGGTTTGTTTTATTAGGCTGGGCTGAGGTTGGTTATGTGTATATTTACACTAAAAAATTCATCCGATCGCCCGACGAGTTTAAAACCCTGAAGATGTGGATGTGGGAAGGCGATCCGGTAGCTGAGGCAACTTTTAAAGCCTTTGGACTTAACCCCATCCCGCTTTCCATAACCGATGTGCTTACTTCTTTGCAAACCGGATTGATCGACGCGGTTTACACCTCGCCTATGGCTTGCATAGCCTTGCAGTGGTTTACTAAAGTGAATTACATTATCGATGTGCCCTTGACCAATTCGACCGGCGCCGTGCTTATTTCGAAACGCGCCTTTAAAAAAATCAAACCCGAATATCAAACGCTGCTAAAAGAAAAGGGATTCGCTTTTTTCCGTAAATTGACTGAGATTAGTCGCAGCGATAATTCGGAATCATTAAAAATGATGCGCAAAAACGGTCTTAAAATACTTCCTCTGGGTAGTCCGGAAAATCTGGTAAAATTCCAGGAGATGGGCGATAAAGCGAGAATGGAACTGCTGGGGAAATTGTATGACAGGGAATTGTTGGACAAAATTCAAACTGCTTTGCGGGAATACCGAAAGCAAGCGTCTAAAGAAACGGAGTGAATAATGAAACGTGACGAGCTGATTGTCTATCTGAACGATTTTTTAAAAATCGATGATTTTTCGGATATCGGTCCCAACGGTTTGCAGGTGGAAGGTAAGGACGAAATAAAGAGAATAGTGACCGGAGTGAGCGCCTGCGTGGAATTATTCGAAAAAGCAATTGAACATCGGGCGGACGCCGTGTTGGTTCATCACGGAATAATCTGGGAATTTGAACGACCCCTCTATCGCGGGAGTTATAAAAAGCGGATTAAACTTCTTTTGGAAAACGATTTAAATCTTTTAGCCTACCATTTGCCTTTAGACGCCCATGAAGTTGTGGGCAACAATATCCGAATAGCCAAACTGCTGGAACTGCTGGACATTGAACCGTTCGGCGATTACAAGGGGAAAACGATCGGCTTTAGCGGTCGCTTTTCTCCGACTCCCAAAGAGGATTTTTTTAAAACCGTTCGTTCTCTGATTAATGAGCAGGCTCTTATTTTCCCCTACGGACCGTCAATGATCAGCAAGGTCGGCATTATTAGCGGAGGAGCGCAAAAAGATGTAAAACAGGCGGTGTTAAAGGGTCTGGACGTTTACATTACCGGCGAAGTAAGCGAACACATCATGCATTTTGTTAAAGAAGAAGGCATTCATTTTATCGCGGCGGGACATTACGCCACCGAACGTTTCGGAATAGCGGCGCTGGGCGAACATTTGAAAACCGAATTCGGGTTGGAAGTAATATTTGTCGATATTCCCAATCCGATTTAAGAAAAGCAGGAAATACCAAACTATTTTGCGATAATATGAAAAAAGTTATTCCGCAGTTTGTGAATAAAAAAATCGTCCGCAGGAGGAAAATCAAATTCGGATAAATCGTCGGGATAAACCCATTTGAAGTCAGCTACCTCAAGGGCTTTGATTTGCTCCCCGGAGGATAATAATTTACAAAAATAGAACATGATGTTTATGGTTTTGGTCGGATAGCTGAAGGTATTATGCCAAATTAATTTTTCAACCGAGATGTCAATATCCAGCTCTTCGCGAATTTCCCTGACAAGCGCTTGTTCGGGCGATTCTTCCGCATCGATTTTCCCGCCGGGAAATTCCCACATACCGGCTAAGTGTCTTCCCTGGGCACGTTGAGTAATCAGAATTTGCTTCTTTTCATTTAAAATTACCGCCGCCACAACCGGAACGGCTTGAGCCGTGCTCAATAAAATTCTCCTCGATTTGTTAACATATTAAACACTTAAATTCTTTCTTTTTTTGGCAGAATTTGTTAATGGTTAATGGTGTAAGGGTTAAGCGGCATCTCCAATGTCTCGGTACGGCTTTCTGCATTCCGCTTTCTGATAACTTGTTTCCCTTTTTCCTTTAACCTTTAATCTTTTGTCTTTTATCTTACTTGTAATTTATTGTTTTGTTTCGAGTTAAAGACCCCCCCTTTTAATTTCCCCCCTCCAAAGGGGGGAACGCCGAAGGCAAGGGGGGTCTTTACTCAAACCGCACAGTATCTGAATTTCAGAATATTTTTCGTTAACAAAGTTTTGTTTTGAATTTTTGTCATT
>JAJRSN010000351.1 GCA_024278715.1 Calditrichota bacterium | reverse complement strand
TTTTGCTAAGGTTTCTTTCATTTCCATAACGGCGTCGATAAAGAACTGCTCGCGCGTCATCATCTTTTTTTCCAGCTTTTTTTGTTGCTTAATGATATCCTTTACCATTTCCTTTAAATCGCGCACATCGTCCATGATGTACTTGATTTGCGATTTCATTAAGGTTTGTTCCTGGCCTAAATCTTGAATATCTGCTTTTAGTTCGGTATTAGTGCACATATCATACCTATTAATTTTGACTAAAAGCGATTTTTCTTGCATGGTAACTATCGCAATGTTTGCAAAGCCCTAAAAAACTTTGAATGCGCCGGTTCAGGAAATCGTGCGTAATCTTTTTCTCGCGAAGTAAGCGAAATAATTTGCGGAATTTTCTTTTATTCTGCCGGTAAATACGTTTGCGTAAAATAATATGATCCGGAAAAATGCGATAGCCTAAAATATCAATTCCATGATTAATATTTTCGATTTTTGTTTTTCGATTTAATTTTAATTTAAGCTGATCACAATAATCCCGAATCTGACCCAGAAGCGTTTTTAGGAATTTTTTATCGTTGCTAAGAATGATAAAATCATCCATATACCGGATGTAAAATTTAACACCGAGCTCATCTTTTAAAAAATGATCGAGGCTATTCAGGTAGATATTCGCAAACAATTGCGATGTAAGATTGCCGATCGGGATTCCCGGAAAAGAGCTGTCGATGATTCCGTCGAGTAATCGCAATGTATCTTTACATTTAATTTTGCGCCGGATTAATCGTTTTAAAATATCGTGATCAATATTTTGAAAATACTTTTCGATATCGCATTTCAGATAATAGACTTTCCCACTTTTTTTCAATTTATCAACAAAACTTTTAATGCGCCTTAATCCCGCAATTGTGCCTTTTCCTTTGCGGCAAGCATAGCTATCGCAAATAAATGTTTTGTCAAATATCGGCTCGATAACATTACAAATCGCATGCTGTACAACGCGATCCTTGAATGGCAAGGCGTGTATTTTGCGCTCTTTTGGCTCAAAAACCTTGAATTCTAAATACTGTTCGGTTTGATATTTTTTATACATTAACTCGTGATGAATCATTATTAAATTTTCTTCCAAATTTCTTGTAAATTTAATCACTTCCTTTTTATAACGTTTTGCTTTGCGCGCTTTTAAATAGGCCTTTTCAATATTCGCAAAGTCGTAAATTTTTTCGTATAAATGATTAAATCGCTTCATCCCTGATTCCTTAAAGCCGTTTTTGCATCTTCGCACAAAGCTACCAATCCAAAAACGGCGCTTCCAGTTTAGTCTCCTCGAGACAAGGATCAACACTCCTTTTTATCTTGCACCGGCCTCAAGCCCTTGGGCCTAAGGCATCTGGCGTAATAGAGAGCGGGGCGAAACCCGATGTTCCAGTTGTGATTGCCGCGGCCATTGTTCAGGTTCAGCGCGAACATACCCGCGTTGCTGCCATTGTTCCAATTGCCGCCGCGCAACGGGAGACGCCGCATCAGCGTTGACCCTCTTTCTTAATCCACCCACCTAACATTTTTCCGATTTCGACCAGCTTTGCTGATAAAATTTCATATTTTTTACAAGGCATAAAGCCTAAATCTTTCGATAACCGTATTAAATTTTTCAAAATCTCAAGCTCAATATCGAGCTCGAATAATTTTGTAAGTTTATTTTTTGATTTATTCGCATGAATAATCAATCGAAAACCTTTTATTGCCGCATTTTTTATTTGTGCCGCAAGCGTAAATTTTTCGCTTTTCGGAAATTGTCTTAATGCAATATATAAGTATTGCAGCATATCATAATATTTTTGATAAATTTTTAAATCCTGCATAAAAACAGAACTCCAGATTGCAGATCACAGAACAACAAAAGCGGGGCGAAACCCGATGTGCCAGCTGAGAAGGCCGCGGCCATTGCCCAGGTGCAGCGCGAACATACCCGCGCCGCCGCCACTGTACCAAGCGCCGCCGCGCAACGGGAGACGTTCTCCAAAATTTCGCCACCATGAATGGTCATATCCATGAGTATTTAATCCGGTTTGTACGGGCCCAATGGTTAATTTCTTTAAATTATCATCCGCCCCGGGAATATCATCAAATTGCATAGATTTGTAATCCGGGCTTTGACCTTCCATACTCACACCGCGATCTATATTCGAAAAATCAATCGTTGTTGCAGAGCCGTCCCAATGAACAAACATTCCTGTGTCAAACCAATCAGCTTCAGCCGCTTGAAAAGAATTACCAATACCTGTCGGAGCAGCGTTTAAATTTCCCGCCACATAAATTTTCCCATCAACTAATTTTAATCCGTCCACCCATTCCCAGACGTTTCCGTTAAGATCAAAAACGCCATTTTTTAACCGATTGTGGCTTGTTTTCAATCCACCACTGCCAGTAAGCCATCGCGACGGGTTTGGCCCGCCGAAATTATTTCCCGGAGCCATAATGCCTTTCACCGTCGAATCAGAATAATCATCGCCGTAAGAGTTGTTTCCCAAAGGCATTTGATTTGCCTGAGACCATAACGCCAGCGCGGCCCATTCGGCATTGGTCATAAGGTGCCAACCATTCACGCCGTTTCCGTTCATATTTTGACATGCCTTGCGCGCCGCGTCAAAATCGATCTTGACGCGCGGATCCTGATTCGGAATGCTTTGCGCAACGTAATTATGGGCGCTACCGGCTATATATGGATTGTAGGCATCCGACGGATTCGTATCGCCTTCAATTTGGAATGTATTTGGATCATACACTACAGCCTGATATTGACCGATGTAAATAGCATCCACAACGCTTCCATTCACGATAAACGCCGGATGCACTTCTGTGCTTGCAAAGCCGTTTACCGGGTCCCAGTTGAACTTCTCAAGCTTGAAAACATAGTTCGGGCGTCCGTTTTTATCGCGGATGATGAGGCGTTTTTTCTTTAATGCCAACAAAGACGTATTCATTACTCTGTTACACCTTGTTTGCTAAATGCAATAATATTTGTTGCGGTAGTCCCGCTTTGTAATACTTTTACTACCCCCGCAGCCGGCAAAAATGTTCCATTATCAATATTCTTTATAATTGCCTGGTTGCCTTCCGTATCTTCTACCGCTAAATCGCCTCCGATTCCCACCCAAAAAGCTTGTGCTGTAAAAGATAAATTTTGATCACCTGCGCTTACATCAACACTTTCAAAACTTTTTGCCATTTTTTTACCTCTATGCTTATGTTTTATTTTTCATTTTCTCAAACACCCTCCCGCCAAACCAGAAGCCCATTACAATACTCACCCACATACTTAAAGCCGGCGGCATGTCCTTCGTAATCCAGCCGAACGCCTGTCCGATTACCCATCCCGCGCCAATAAGCCCGAAAACCCAGGTAAAAAACGGACGAATGAGCGTGCGCATCCATAAAATCGCTTTGGGAACTTCATTCGCGCGCCCTTCATATTCCAGAATGAATTTTTGAACCAGATCACGTTCTCTTACCGCCAGCTCCAGAAAGGTCTGGTTAAACTGGGCCTTAATCTTTTGCGCTTTGGTTTTATCCGGAACCAGCCGATCAAAAACTTTGTCTGTTATTTTTAAAATTTCGCCGATCATTTTT
>JAJRSN010000350.1 GCA_024278715.1 Calditrichota bacterium | reverse complement strand
TACAATAACGAGTCAGATTCCCGGTAAAGAAGGCGGGTTTGGCGGCATCGGTGGTTCAGAGGCTCGATAATTTTATGCGGGTGTTATGGGATATTTAATTCTGGCAATACTTTGCTCGGTTGGCATTGCGCATTTGTTCAAACAAACGGAAAGAAAGCGAATTCCCGGATTTGCTTTATTGACCGTCAATTATGCGATTGCTTCGATAATTGCCTTGAGCAGTTTCGAAGAATTTCGACTTCTCTTGCATAACCAACAGGGAATGATTTACAGTCTGATTATCGGATTTCTTTTCGTGTTGAGTTTCTTTCTGCTGATGCAAACCATCGGTAAGTCCGGTATTGCCGTACCGGTTTCTCTGATGCGTTTGTCTGCGGTACTACCGACAATCGGTTCTATCATCCTTTTTCAGGAAAGCCCTCGAATGATGCAATGGATCGGTATTACGGTCGCTTTCATTGCGTTGCCCCTGGCGGGCGATTATACGAACGTTGATTTTAAAAAACGAAAAACATGGTCAAACGGTTTCTTATTGGGAATCCTGCTGTTTTTTATTGTCGGTACGGCAGATTTTCTGTTTAAAGTGATTACGGAACTGAATCAAAACTTACATGCCAGTACAATATTATCGGTTGTTTTCCCTACTTCTTTTATTGTGGCGAGTTTCTTTACGATAGTTAACCGTCAATCGATAAATCCGCCGGTTATCGGCTACGGAATACTATTGGGATTGTTGAATTATTTTTCGACATTCTTTTTTATCAAAGCGTTGCAGATTTTGCCCGGTATGATGGTGTATCCGATCAACGGAATTGGTATTATTCTTATTTCCACATTAACTGGTTGGATTTTCTGGCAGGAACGGTTAAAATGGTATAATTCGGTATTCATCGGGCTGGCATGTTTATCCATTTTGTTAATTTATCAGGTTTGAATCCGTTAAGGATTGCGAGATAATGGACAGGAATGTACCCATTTATTCGGCACTGGCGCAAATATACGACCGTGTGATGGCGCATGTAGATTACCATTTGTGGGCACAGTATGTGCATAAAGCATTCAGTATGTCACGCCGAAAGGTGCAAAAAATTCTGGATGTTTCCTGCGGAACCGGTAAACTGGCGGCAGAATTATATCGTTATGAATATGAAATTGTGGGTATGGATTTGTCTTTTGCTATGTTACTTCAGGCGCAGCGACGCTGCCGGGAACGGGGTATTTATTTTCTGCAAGGAGATGCACGAAAATTACCTTTCCGGGAAAATGGGTTCGATGCTGTGCTTTTTATGTATGATTCCTTAAATTATCTGTATCAGGCGGAAGATGTACTAACTTTTTTTTACGAAGTATATCACATACTGGCACCGAATGGTATTTTTATATTTGATGTGGTCACCCCTTTTGGTTGTCAGGAACATTTTCCGAATTATCGTGAAGAGAATAATTGGCAGGACGGAAAGGGTTATCGGCGCCATGCTTATTATGATGCGGCAGCTAAAATTCAGCACAACGAATTCGAAATTTATATCAACGGGGAAACCTATCGGGAACATCATCGGCAACGTATTTACGAGATTCGTCAGTTGATTGAATTAATCGGGATGAGTCCGCTGGATTTGCTGGGGGTGTTTGATAATTTCACTTTCCGCCCGGGAAGTGATGAATCGGAACGTGTTCATTTTGTATGCAGGAAGAAAAAGTAAAATGATTGAGTTTTACAACGTAAACGTCCAGATTGACGGTAAATACATTTTGCGGGAAGTTTCTTTACGCATTCTGAAGGGTGAATTTGTCTATTTGATCGGTCCAAGCGGTGCCGGAAAATCCACCATTTTGCGTTTGATTTACTTTGATCTTTTTCCTCAAGCCGGTACGGTAATTGTGGACAAGTACAGTTCAGCCAAAATCAGACGAAAAGATATTCCTTACATTCGGCGAAAGATCGGGGTCGTTTTTCAGGATTTTAAACTATTGACGGATCGCACCGTTTATGAAAATGTTGCGCTGGCGCTGCGGGTTACCGGCGTCAAATCCTCTGAGATCAAACGGCGGGTGATGCGTATCCTGACTGAAATGGGGCTGAGTCAGAAAAGAAATCACTATCCGCAGGAATTATCCGGTGGCGAGCAGCAGCGAGTTGCGATTGCCCGGGCGGTTATAAACGAACCCTTCATTGTACTGGCAGACGAGCCAACGGGAAATCTGGATCCGCGAACGTCATTGGAGATTCTGGAGACGCTGGAACGTATTAATAAAAAAGGAACCGCCGTGTTAATGGCAACCCATAATTATGATTTAATCCGCAAGTTCAAACATCGCACCATTAAAATAAATCGGGGGATGATTGTTTAGAAATGAGTTTCTGGTTTACGGTCAAAGAAGGCTTTCAGGGAATGAAGCGGGCGCGTCTGGCGACGGTGATTGCCGTTACCTCGGTTAGCCTGGCATTATTGCTGATCGGTTTGTTCGGAATTTTCTATTTAAATATGGATCGCTGGATCGGACGACTGCGTGCCAAAATGGAAATCGAAGTTTTTCTCGATCCGACCGTAAAACAGGAAAAAATTGATCAGCTGCGAAAATCGATTCAACAAATTGAGGGAATTGAGTCCGTCCAGTTTATCAGCAAAGAGAAAGCAGCGAAACGATTCAAGCAGGAGTTTGGACAGGATATTTTTGATATCATAGAAAATAATCCGTTACCGCCTTCCTTTGTCATTCATCTGAAAAAGGGTTACCGCACCTACATGCGTGTGTCGGCTATTTCCGGTCAATTGCAAAAATTGGATGCTGTGGATGAAATTGTATTTCAGAAACAACTGCTGCAGATTGTCGATCGTTATATTCAAATCGTTTATCTGGGCACAATTTTAATCGGTTTGATGATCACCTTTATTGCATTCGTTTTAATCTACAATACGATCCGTTTAACCATTTATGCCCGCAAAGATATTATATCGATTATGCGGCTGGTCGGAGCCACCGAACGATTTGTACGGCGTCCCTTCGTGGTAGAAGGTATGGCGCAGGGATTAATTGGGGCAGCAATTGCTTCGATTTTGTTATTTTATTTCATCAAATTTGTAAAGACGTTTATTTACCCTTATCTTGCGACAACACCCTATTTGTTTTTGATTCTTTTGGGACTGGGCTGGTTGCTGGGTATGATTAGTAGCCGGTTGAGCGTGGGAAAACACCTGCAAAATGTGTAGCGTGCGGATTGAACTCCTGCCTGTTCGGACGGTATAAAAATTGGAAAAACCTGTAACATCCGTAAGTGCAAAAGAATCTAAATCTTGACAGGTGAAGGAATGGATTATAAATTTGTTAATAATTTGGAGAGGTGAGCTCAAAAATGGCAGAAGCCTTAACGGATCGTGAAAAAATCATTTTACAATCGATTATACATTATTTTATCCTCACCGCCAATCCGGTGGGTTCGCGATTTTTGTCCAAACGGAATCCGTTGCGTTTGAGTCCTGCCACGATCCGTAATATTATGGCGGATATGGAAGAAAAGGGATATATTGATCAGCCGCATACTTCTGCCGGGCGAGTCCCCACCACCAAAGGATACCGCTTTTATGTGGATCAACTGATTAAAAAAGAACAGATTCCGCCGGAACAACAGGAAGTCATTCTGGAAAATATTTCGACCTTTGACGGTGACGTTGATTTTCTGTTAGAAAAAACTGCCCATGTACTGGCGCAAATTTCCAATCAGCTGGGGGTAATTATTTCGCCCAAGTTTTACGAAGGCACTCTGGAGAAAATCGAATTAATCTCTGTCAGCTCAGCGAAAATGCTGGTGGTGATCAGCGTCCGTTCGGGTCTGGTCAAAACGATTATGCTGGAAATTCCCAGTGAAATCCCCCCCAAAAAATTGCATTATCTGAACCAGATTTTAAACGAACGGTTGTACGGGTTATCGCTCAAGGAAATCAAAAATACATTTTATAAACGTCTGGCAGATTTGAGAAGAGAAGAGCCGCAATTGATTCGTATCTTTTTTGATTCTGCCGAAAAATTGTTTGATTTTACCCGGTACGAAGAAGTGCGGTTAACGGGAACATCCAACATTTTGCATCAACCCGAATTTGCCGATATTAAGAAATTTTCTTCTCTGATCGAACTATTAGAAGAAAAGAACATTATCATTCACTTGCTGGAAAAGCAGGCTTTTAAATCCGGCACCAAAATTGTAATTGGTGAAGAGCATCCGGTCAAAGAGATGCAGAATTGCAGTGTGGTAACCTCTACCTATCAGGTAGGGGATGTGAATGGCGTTCTCGGAGTGATCGGTCCGACCCGTATGGCATACGAGCGGGTGATTCCGCTGGTTGAATATACGGCTCGGGTGATTACGCAGGTCTTGAGTCGCAGTTGATGGTATTGAATTAGGTAAATCTAAAATCAATCATCTTGAATATTTTATCCGGAATACAGAAGCCGCTGAGATATTCTGCCAACGGAAAAGGGTTCATTACAGGTGAACCTTTTTTATTAATTTTTAAAATGGAGGTGACCGGTGATGACGAAGAAAAATAATGTCAGTGGGGTAGAAAACGTGGAAGTAAAGGATAAAGAAATGAAAAAGGATGCTGAAGGAAAAGATCAGGAGAAAAAGGAGCGGAAGAAAAGCACCCGTAAATCCAAAACCGCCAGATTGGAAGAAGAAATTCAAAGATTGAGGGAAGAAAACGAGCGTTTACGGGATCAATTGTTGAGGAAAATTGCCGAATTTGATAACTTCCGGAAGCGCACCGAACGGGACGTGGTGATGCGTTTGCAAAATGCTACCGAAGAACTGATTGTCGAGTTATTGCCAGTGTTGGACGATTTTGAACGCAGTTTGAATCATGCCAGAAGTGATATGGATTTTGAACATTTTCGGGAAGGTGTCGAACTGATTTACAAGAAGTTCAAAGGAATCTTAGAAAAACAGGGCTTAAAAGCGATGGAAACCATCAATCAGCCGTTTGACCCCGAAAAGCACGATGCGTTAATGCAGGTGGAAAAAGAAGGTATGGAAAGCGGGACGGTTGTGGAAGAGCATCAGAAAGGGTATTATTTGAATGATCGGGTGATTCGGCATGCTCAGGTGATCGTCGCAAAATGAAAGAAGGAATCGTATGGCAGCGAAAAGAGATTATTATGAAGTATTAGGTGTTCCTCGTACGGCAACGGAAGAGGAGATCAAAAAAGCTTATCGGAAGCTGGCTTTGCAGTATCATCCCGATCGCAATCCGGGGGACAAGGAAGCGGAAGAAAAATTTAAGGAAATTGCCGAAGCATATGCGGTACTCAGCGATCCTGAAAAAAGACAACGTTATGACCGTTTCGGGCATGCGGGAGTTTCCGGCAGCGGCAGTGGATTTGGCGGTTTCGGATTCGAAGATTTCGATTTGACGGATGCCCTACGCACGTTCATGGAAGAGGGGTTCGGATTTGATTTTGGAGAATTTTTCGGCGGTGGCAGCCGGCGGCGCGGACGCACGCAACGACAGCAGCGCGGCTCCGATCTGCAAATCAAGTTAAAACTTTCTCTGGAGGAAATTGCCTCCGGTGTTACCAAGAAAATCAAAATCAAAAAATACGTTCGCTGCGATGAATGTCGAGGCAGCGGCGCTTCGCCCAATAGTCAGCCGACAACCTGTCCGGTTTGTCGGGGCAGCGGTGAGATACGTCAGGTCAGCCAGTCCATATTCGGTCAATTTGTAAATATCCGAACCTGCCATCAATGTCACGGAGAAGGAAGAATCATATCGGATCCCTGTCCGGTGTGCCGGGGAGAAGGACGGGTAATGGGTGAGAGAGTGATCGAGGTACATATCCCGGCAGGAGTTGCCAGCGGAAATTATATTCCGCTGCGCGGAGAAGGACATGTGGGAAGAAAAGGCGGACCCGCCGGCGATTTAATCGTTTTCATTGAAGAGAAAAAACATCCGATTTTTGAACGTCACGGAGATGATGTACTGATGGTTTTGCCGATTAGTTTTCCGCAAGCTGTATTGGGTGATACGGTGGAAGTTCCTACCCTTACCGGGAGAGCTCGCCTGAACATTGCTCCGGGCACGCAGTCCGGAAAGATCCTGCGAATGCGTAACAAAGGTATCCCTCATCTTCACGGCTCCGGAATCGGCGATCAGCTGGTTCAGATTGAAGTTTATGTTCCCACCAAATTAACCGGCGAAGAGAAAAAGAAAATCGCAGAACTCAAGGAGATGGATAGTTTGAAGCCCCGTAAAGGGCAGCATAAGAATATTTTTGAACGGTTGAGAGAGACTTTTAATATTTGACAATTTTTAATTTTTGATTGTAAAAAAATCCTCCCGACGCATTGATTTGTGTCGGGTTTTTTTGTTTTTACGCCTCACTTTCTGTTGATGCGGGACAACCTCCGACAAACTGTTTTTTTCCGTAAATAAAAAAAGGGAAGCGAACTTTCACTTCCCTGTTACCATCAGCGGTCCGGACGAGACTCGAACTCGCAACCTCCGGCGTGACAGGCCGGCGCTCTAACCAATTGAACTACCGGACCGTTTAACAAGCGTGCCAAATATAAAAATCTTCTGATCACGAGTCAAGTCTTAACCGCTAATTTTTCCATTCAGTCATAAAATGCAACCATTCGGTCGACCGGACGTACCGTTTATCCCTTTTCGATAGAAATATTTTTTCTAAGTCTTATATTTAAACTCAGCAACAAGGGAATTAGATTAATAAGGAGGAAAGACGTATGCGCAAAAAACAAATGTCCTTAATCTTTCTTTTTATTTTTATCAGTGTTCTCAATTTATCGGCGATGGAGACAGGCGATCATGCCGGCATCGGTTTTTTCTCCATCGGAAAGAGTCGAATGGATATTGCCGCCCTGAATGAGATGTTAAAAAAAGCCAATTATCCAGAATTCAAAAATCCTGATGTTACTTTTGGCGGCGGCGGATATGGTTTTGTCAACAAACTGGTTATCGGTGGCAGCGGATTCGGATTTCTGAAAAAAACAATGGCTGCCCGATCGGATAGCTTCACGGTATCGCTAGAAGGCGGTTACGGTGTGTTTCAATTCGGTTATGTGCTTTTTTCCAGAAAATATTTCAAACTTTACCCGCTGATCGGTATCGGTGGCTGGGGTATGGCACTAGAAGTATACGAGAAAGATGTATCCACTTTCGAAAAAGTGCTCGAGCAACCGCGGCGGGGTTCAAAACTATCTGCCGGAGGATTTTTATTTAGCCTGGGAATTGGCACACACTACTTGATCCCGCTCTCGGAAAAGGCGGATTCTGCCGGTGGTTTATTGGTTGGTTTTTTTGCCGGCTATAATTTTTCCCTGGAACAGACGGACTGGAAAATGAATGAGTACGATTTGACCGGCGGACCCTTTATCGGTTTTACCGGTCCGTACATGCAAATTGTTATCGGCGGCGGTGGCGGGCTTTTTACGGACAATAAATAATCGACAATAAGTTCAGGAGGATAAATCAATGAAAAAAGTACTGCTCTTAATTATCTTATTTGCCTCATCCGTTCTGGCGACAACAACTTATCGTTCCGGTTCATACTTCAATGTCGGCAAACAGGATACTCTCGAGGGCGATCTTTTCTTTGGCGGACGATTTTTAAATGTCGACGGACAGGTAAACGGCGACATCATTGTCGGTGCACAATCTCTGATTCTGAAAGGAAAGGTTACCGATGATGTGTTTGCTTGGTGCGAAACTATTCAGATAGACGGGCATGTGGGAGATGGAATAGTGGCATTTGGTAGAGAAATTATTATTAACGGAATCGTGCAGGGTGATGTGCGTGTTTATGCCGCCACGGTTTTAATCGGAGATAACGCTGAAATTTACGGCAACGTGTATGTCGGCTCCGGAAAGTTGATCGTTGAGCAGGCGGTGATTCACGGGAAAATAGCGGGAGGCAGCGGAGATGTGCAGTTAAACGGCACGATACAATCCGGGGTAGATTTAAGTGTCGGGAAAATTCAGTTCGGAGAAAGTTTTAAAAGTGGAGACAGGGTTTTACTGGAAATGCACGAACAACCGCCGGAATCGATACCGAATGCCCCGGCGAATCTGGAAATTACCCTAAAACCGGAAGAACAATTTTACGAAAAATTTACCTTTTACTGGCTTTATTTATCTGCGCTGATCATTGGTTTTCTCATCATCGCCCTGTTTAGACATTTTCAGGCAGACATGATTTCTCTGGGCAAAAAACAGGTTTTGACCAACGCCCTTTTCGGAGGCGTTTTTGTTGTGTTGATGCCGATTATTGCTCTGGTCGCCGTTGTTGCCCTGCCGCTATTTTTTATTCTGTTTGCTTTCTATTTCATTTTGCTTTACCTGAGTAAAATTTTTGTTTCCTACATTGTCGGAACGCTGTTTATAGAAAAAGTGGGAAGAGATCAAGCGGTCAACCCTTATCTGGCATTTTTTATCGGCTTAACTTTGATTACCCTGCTAACGAAAATTCCGATAGTCGGTTCGATTATAATGTTGTTGATTGTCGTCTGGGGAAGCGGTACTTTTATTCGTTATTGGTGGCATATCCGAAAAAATAATATGCAGACGATCGGATGAAAAAGAGGATCGAAATAAGAACTTTAATGATCTGGGGAGTCCTCACCGGGATTCTGTGGGGACTCTTTTATTTGTTTTTAAGGCAGCCTCATCAACCGAAAGAGCCGTTGTTTACGCTGGCTTTTTTATATGCCTTCACCATTGCCACTTTGTGGATATTGATCCATGCTTTTATCATTCCGAAATTGAATATTTTTCAAACCTCTGCCCAGATCATTTTAAAAACGGTTCTTTATGTTTCCGCTTTTGTGATCGGTTATTTACCGATTTCAATCGTTCATTTACTCAGTCAATATCAACCGCGTGTTTTGCTTGATCAGGTGGTGGAAACTTTTTTTATCAGCCTGGCGAATTTACTTTCCCTGCCCCTTTCCGGAGAAGCGCTGTCCAATATATTCAGCCGGCAGGTGCAAACTGCTCTGTTATCTGTGTTTATATTATTTATGATGATCGCTTTGCTGGCACTGCTGGGCAGCTATGTGGAAACTCGCTGGCGTCAGTTTCAGGTTGAGCAAAAAATGCGGGAAGCACAAATCCGATTGTTGCAGGCTCGCATCGAGCCCCATTTTTTGTTTAACACGCTGAATGCCATTGTTTCCATTGTTCGCCGGGATCCACCCCGGGCAGAGGAATTATTAATCAATCTATCCGATTTTTTTCGTTACGGTTTCATAGCAACTGACCGGCAATGGGTACAATTAAAGGAGGAAGTTGATTTTACCCGTGAATATCTATCGTTATTAAAAGCGCGTTACGGCGAAAAGTTAAATTGGGATATTCGGGTTTCGTCTGAATGTGAGGGGCAAATCGTTCCGCCGTTGCTATTGCAGCCGCTGGTGGAGAATGCTATTCGCCATGGCTGGCAGAGAGAGGAAAAGGAACTTTTTATCAGAATTGATTGCCGGCGCAATCAACCGGGGGCGGTTAAATTGAATGTCAAAGATAACGGAAACGGATTTGATCCGAATTCACATAAAACATTCCCGCCGGAGGGACACGCG
>JAJRSN010000349.1 GCA_024278715.1 Calditrichota bacterium | reverse complement strand
GCGCTTTGCGGTTACTATTTCCCGCAGATTAACCTGATTACGCGGATTGCGCAGATTGAGTCGAGGTTTTTTGATCTTTATTTGTGCTTAAAATTAGGAGAATTTGTTTTCTTTTTAGATTACAGTTTTAAATTTAATTTACTCTCTGTGCACTTTGTGAATTCCTGGTGTGCTTAGTGGTTAACCGATTACGCATAAGATAATAATTAGCGATTCAACAGGATTATTTTTTAAACAGGCAATCATTTCGCTTTTTACGATCTTTTTAAATTAAACCCGCCACTTTTTTTGCATGACCGTATTTTGCCGTTTATATTCTTTTAAAAAAAACTCACTCTTTCGGGAGGAAAAAACAATGAAACGCCGCCAATTTATTCGCAGCATTTCTCTTGGTACGGCTGGAATTAGTCTTTTGCCGGTTTTGGGGAATAAATTACTTTACGGTTCCGGTCAATTTCCTCAGGCGGTATGGGTTGAAAACGGCGAACCCGAGCAACTGTTAAAAAGGGCTCTTCAAGAATTCGGCGGACTGAAACGTTTTATTAAAAAAGGCGATGTGGTGGTCATTAAACCCAACATAGGATGGGATCGACCGCCGGAATTGGCGGCTAATACAAATCCGCATTTAGTGGCGGCGCTCGTAAAAGCCTGCAAAGAAGCGGGCGCAAAAAAGGTTAAAATTTTCGACCGCACCTGTAATAATCCGCAACGTTGTTATCGCAACAGTCAAATCCAGAAATGGGCGGAAAAAGCCGGAGCAAAAGTGGAGCATATTCGACCTAACAGGTTCAAAAAAATTACCATTGACGGAAACATCGTCAAGGAATGGCTCATCTACAGGGATTATCTGGAAGCGGATAAGGTGATCAACGTACCCATAGCCAAGCATCACTCTCTTTCGCTTGTAACTTTGGGACTTAAAAATTTAATGGGCGTAATGGGAGATAACCGGGGATTAATTCACAATAATTTTGCGGAAAAGCTCACCGACATCGATCGTAAAATTCTGCCGACTTTAACGATTATCGACGCCTATCGCATTCTCACCGCCAACGGACCTGTGGGCGGAAACCCCAAAGACGTTAAACTGACCAAAACGCTGATTCTCAGTGATTGCACCGTCTCGGCGGATAATTTGGCTTTGTCGTTGTTCGGTTTGAAATTGGAAGATGTACCGCATATTAAAATGGCTTACGAAAAAGGGCTGGCAAAGTACGATCCCGGAAAATTGACGGTGCGCAGGGTGACTTTGGGTTAAACCGTCGTGCCGTCCCGTTGGGGATTAGTACGCCGTGAGAATGTCGCTTTGGGGTCGTCATTCGGCGCGGACTGGCGGAGTCGGGAAAATGTCTTGAACATTACAAACAATACAAAAAATGATTTAACGGGAACTTAAATCGTTAAAACGTAAACACCGGGGAGTAAACGTTGCGTACTGCGCGAAGAATCAGCCAGATTGTGTTTTTCCTGTTTTTCATCTTTCTTTTTCTTATCACGCGTTATCCTTACGAACATGGAATTACAACCGAAATCTTTCTGCGTTTCAGTCCGTTGAGTCCGGTTTTTATGTTCATCAAAGATTTGAAAATTAATTTGCTCTTCCTGCCCGCTCTCATCATTCTGTTTTTTACCGTCTTTTTTGGCAGGTTTTTTTGCGGATGGATTTGTCCGCTGGGAACTCTTTTGGATATTAGCGGAAAGATCGTAAAATCTCCCTTAAACCGCATTTCGGAAAAGTGGCAAAAACTGCGCTACCTGAAATTTGCCCTGCTTATCGGTTTATTGATTTTGGCTCTCTTTTCGGTGCATATTTGGGGATATTTTGATCCGCTTTCGATCTTTAACCGCGCTTTGACCATTGTATTTTATCCTTTAGCCACATTGTTCGCTGAAAAGGCGCTTTTAGCTCTGAGTAATGTTTCGTTTTTGGAAGATCCCGCCTACTGGCTTTATGATCAATTCAAATACGCGATTATGCCCGAGAATCAGGCGCACTATCAACAGTTGTTCTGGATCGCCTTATTTATTTTTCTGATTTTAATCGCCGAAAAACTTTCGCGTCGTTTTTGGTGCCGCTATCTTTGTCCCGCCGGAGCGCTATTGAGCTTTTTGTCGCAATTCCGGTTTTACGAAAGGATTGTCGGAGAGCAGTGCCCGGCTTGCAACAAATGTCAGATAGAATGTAAGATGAACGCCATTCCGCAGGATGACGTGGGCTACACCAATAAGGTTGAATGTATCGAATGTTTTAATTGCGGAGCGACATGTCCGCCAAAGTACAACGCCATTACCTATCGCTGGAGATGGACTCCGTACCGCACGTCGGTCGATTATTCGAGGCGGCGCTTTCTGGGAACCTCAGTGGCAAGTATTACGGCTTTGGGACTTCTGGGCGTTGGGATCAAAAACAAAGAGGCGATCAACCAACAGGTTCGTCCGCCCGGATCTTTGACCGAAGAAGATTTTAAAGACAAATGCATCCGCTGCATGGAATGTGTTCGTATATGCGCCTCCAACGGCGCCTGTCTGCAGCCTTCGGGAATTCAAAGTTCGATTGCCGATTTGTGGCTGCCCATAGCCGAAATGCGCACAGGTTATTGCGAATACAATTGCAATCAGTGCGGGCAGGTCTGTCCTACCGAAGCCATTCTGCCGTTGACTCTCGCGCAAAAAAAGAAAACGCCCATGGGACTCGCCTATTTCGATAAAAACTTGTGCATCCCCTTTGCCAGAAATGAAGACTGTATCGTGTGCGAAGAACACTGTCCCACTTCCGAAAAAGCCATTAAGTTTGATATTCGCGATTTTACGGATCCCAAAACAGGACAAACGCGCAAAGTAAAATATCCTTATGTTATCAAAGAGCTGTGCATCGGCTGCGGCATTTGCGTTTACAAGTGTCCGCTGGAGGGTAAGCCGGCAATTTTTGTAACGATTGAAAATCAAAAACGCCCGACGTCATCGGACATTTTGAAAAGTTAAATAATCGAAAAAGTTGCAAAGCAATTAAAAAATATTCAATTTAATTTTTTGTTTTGAATCTCTCAATAAACTCAGGGGGAATAATGAAGAAAAAAAGCGCATCTTCTTCCCTTTCCCGCCGCCAATTTTTAAAAGGTTTCGGATCGGGCGTGGCGGGTTCCGTTGCGTTGAATAAAATCGCATCGGCGCTCCCTTTGCAAAAAACGCTCGAAAAGGCAGCCGACAATGCAAATCGGACGCCTTTAAAGCTTTCGGTGAACGGTAAAGCCTATCGCCTGTCGGTGGAGCCTAACCGGACATTGGCGGAAGTGATTCGCGAGGATCTTCAATTGACAGGAACCAAAGTTGTGTGCAACCACGGAGAGTGCGGCGCCTGTACGGTTTTACTGGACGGCGAAGCGGTGTATTCCTGCCACATATTGGCTTTGGACGCCGACGGCAAAAGCGTTACGACAATAGAAGGTTTGCTCGGCGGCGAAGAATTACATCCCTTACAAAAAGCCTTTGTAAAAAAAGACGGAATACAATGCGGTTTTTGCACCCCCGGTCAAATAATGGCGGCGCAGGCTTTGCTTTTAAAAAATCCGCATCCCGCCAAAGAAGACGTGTTAGAAGGGATGTCCGGAAATTTATGCCGCTGCGGCGCTTATCCCAAAATCATCGAATCGGTTTTGGAAGCCGCAAAAAAAGACTGACATTTTTTAACCCTTGAAACTCAGAGGGGAAGGCATGGCTGATAGCAAGATCATAAAATCAAAATATTTTTTTGAAGAAGATTTTACGGAGGAGCTCGCCGAAGTCTCCGCAAATAAATACGCGGACTGGAATAAGAAAGAACTGAAAGTTGTGGGCAAACCGGTTTCCCGAGCGGACGGTTACGACAAAGTGAGCGGAAGCGCGGTTTTCACGTTTGACGTGATATTGCCCAATATGGCGCATGCCAAAACATTGCGCTGTCCCCATCCGCACGCCAAAATAAAGAGCATTAACACCAAAAAAGCGGAAAAGATTCCCGGGGTTTTGGGCATACTGACTTTCGAAAACGCGCCGAAAATTTCATGGTACGGAAAATCGTTTTTATTTGATCCGCATCTTCGCTATGAGGGCGATGAGGTGGCTTTTGTGGCGGCGGAAAACGAACGAATTGCAGAACAGGCTTTGAAGGTAATTGAAGTCGATTACGAAATATTACCCTTTGTAACCGATGCCGCGGAGGCGATGAAGAAAGACGCCCCAAAACTTTACGCCAACGGCAATATCCGCGGCGGAAAACCGTCGATTTATGAAAGAGGCAACATTGACAGGGGATTTGAAGAAGCCTCTGTGGTTGTAGAGCAAACCTACAAAACACAGGTGGAAATCCACAATCCCACCGAGCCTCATTGCAGCGTGGTCAATTGGGACGGCGATTATTTAACGATCTGGGATTCCACGCAGGGCGTTTTTTCTGTGCGGGATCGGGTGGCTGATGTCTTAAAACTTCCGGCAAGCCGCGTTCGGGTGATTAAAAAATACATGGGCGGAGGGTTCGGCGCCAAATTGGAAGCCGGTAAATACACGGTAATGGCTGCATTGCTGGCTCGTAAAATCGGGCGACCGGTTCGGATCGCCTTAGATCGAAAAGAAATGAACCTGTCTGTTGGCAATCGTCCCGATTCGGTGCAAAAATTAAAAGGCGGTGCGACAAAAGACGGGCGGTTGACGGCTTTGTATCACTATTCGTACGGCGCAGCCGGAGCGCATCCCGCCGGAGCAGGTTGCAGTTGGCCGCTTAGAACAATGTATTTGTGCCCCAATGTGAAAACAGAAGAATACACGGTGTACATTAACGCCGGACGCGCCCGACCGTTCCGCGCTCCGGGGCATGTTCAGGGATTTTTTGCTTTGGAAGCGTTGATTGATGAATTGGCGGAAAAGATTGGCATGGATCCCCTTAAATTTCGTATTAAAAATCTTACGGATCGAGATCAGGTTTTTGACGCTCCTTACACAAGTAAATTACTTTTAGAGGCTTACAGAGTCGCAGCCGAAGCGATTGGCTGGAAAAATCGACCGCAGCCCGCGGGTTCGGACGCCGGTCCCGTAAAACGCGGGATAGGCATGTCCTCGCAAATCTGGTGGGGAGGCGGCGGACCGCCCGCTTATGCCACCCTTAAGTTGAATCGTGACGGAAGCGTACGGGTTATTGCCGGAAGTCAGGACCTCGGAACCGGCACCTACACGATTTTAGCGCAGGTTGCCTCCGAGGTTCTGGAAATTCCCATGGAGAAAATCGAAGTTTTATTGGGAGATACCGCCGTTGCGCCTTACTGCGGTTCCAGCGGAGGCAGCACAACTGCTCCTTCGGTTTCGCCGGCTGTGCGCGACGCAGCCGAGCAGATGAAAGCCAAATTGCTTTCCGGCGCCGCAGCCCATCTTAATGTTTCGGAAGCGCAATTGGTCTATCGCAACGGCGTAATTCAAACAAAAGGCAAGAATAAAAAAAGAATGACCATAAGGGAAATAGCGCGGAAGATGGGCGAGCGCGTTCTGGTTACCACGGGAAAACGCGAAGCAAACCCCAACGGATACGCGATCAACTCTTTCGGCGTCCAGTTCGCGGAAGTGGAAGTGGACACCGAAACCGGAAAAGTGAACGTTAAAAAAATTGTCGCCGCTTACGATATCGGACGGGTGTTGAATCCCAAAACACTGGAAAATCAAATCCATGGCGGAATTATTCAGGGACTGGGATTCGCGCTGTTTGAGGAACGGATAATCGACCGCAATACGGGCAAGGTATTAACCACCAATTTACACGATTACAAATTACCGACCGTTAAAGACACGCCGCAAATAGATATCCGTATCGTCAGTAAAGGCGATTCAAAGATCAGCAACACCGGGGTAAAGGGCGTGGGCGAACCGGCAATGATTCCCACACCAGCCGCTATCGGAAACGCGGTTTATAACGCAATCGGTAAACGCATTAAAAGTCTGCCCATCACGCCGGATAAAGTGCTGACGGCTTTGCAAAGTTGAAGAGTAAAATAGGAAATCCGTTATGAGATATTTTGATTACATTCAACCGGAAAATATTAAACAAGCCGGCGAATCGGCGAGTCACGGTTGGCGCAAGGCGCTTTTGTACGCCGGAGGCACCGATCTGCTGGGATTAATTAAGAACGAGGTGGAAAGTCCCGCGGCTCTCATTAATTTGAAAGCGATCCCCGGATTAAACGGGATTGAATATTCCGAGCGCGAGGGATTAACGATCGGAGCCCTTGTTAAATTGTCGCAGCTATCCGCGCACGAAGCCGTTCGGGAAAGATATTCGGTTTTGGAGCAGGCGCTAAAAGAAACGGCTTCGCCTCAGTTGCGCAACATGGGTACTATCGGCGGAAATCTGTGTCAGCGCCCGCGCTGCTGGTATTTCCGCGGTGATTTTCATTGTTTGCGCAAAGGCGGGGATATCTGTTACGCGGTTGACGGAGAAAACAAATATCATTGCGTTGTCGGCGGAGGTCCCTGTTTTATTGTCCATCCTTCCGATCCGGCGGTTGCTTTGTTGGCTCTTGACGCCTGGGTTACAATCGCTTCTGCAAAAGGGACAAAACGGGTGGCGTTAAAAGATTTTTTCGTGCTTCCCGAAGACGATATTTACAGGGAAAATATTCTGCAGCCCGGAGAAATTGTGACGCATATTCATGTTCCGCCCCTGAGCGAAAAAACGGTCAGCGGATACATCAAATTCAGAGAACGGGGCGCGTGGGATTTTGCCGTGGTCAGCGTGGCTGCAACGCTTCGGATAAACGGAAACACGATCATCGACGGTAAAGCGGCGTTCGGCGGAGTAGCGCCTAAACCCTGGCAGGAAGAAAAAATCAATCAAAGGCTAAAAGGACTTTCGGTTAAAACGGAGAATTTTGAATTGCTTTCGGCGGAAGTATTAAAAGAAGCCGAGCCTCTAAATCAGAACGCTTTTAAATTACCGCTGGTTCGGAATTTGCTGAAAAGGCTGCTCGTTCAACTTACCGCCTCTTAAAAAACGGATGCGGGGTGGCGATTGAATTCTAATATTTTTCTTCGAATATTAAGAAAACTTTTTGCGAATGCGGCTCGGGTTAGGGGGAATTAATCCGGGCTTTTTTATGCCGTGGAATCCGAAAAATCGAGGAGACACAATGAAAACGGTTTACGAACGTCTGAGCGAAGCGTTAAAAAACAATCAAAGCGGTGTGCTGCTTACCGTAATCGAGGCAAAGGGGTCCACGCCCGGCAGATTGGGCGACAAGATGATCGTACTTTCGGACGGCGAGCAGTACGGAACCGTCGGCGGCGGAAAACTGGAATATGAAGCCGTCGGAGAGGCGAAGAAATTCATGGACAGGAGAAAGCCATGGCGCAAATCGTATCTGCTTTCCGAAGATGTCGGCATGCTTTGCGGCGGTTCGATGGAAATTTTGTTCGAACCCTTCGGGCAGCGCGATAAACTGATTATTTTCGGCGCGGGGCACGTGGGCGCGGCTCTGGCAAAATTGGGCAGTCAGGCGAATTTTACGACCATTGTGGTTGATAATCGTCCCGAGTACGCCAATGCCGATCTTTTGCCCGAAGCCCATCAAATTTTTGCCTGCGAATATGAAAAAGCGCTCGACGAATTGTCCTTTGATGCCAACACCTATGTGGTTTCAGTAACTCACGGTCACAAATACGACGAGATTGTTTTAGAATATTGCATTAAACAACCTCTGGCTTATCTCGGCGTCATCGGAAGCCGCGCCAAGACCAGAAAAATTCTAAAAAAATTAAAAGATTCCGGTATTCCCAAAGACCAGCTCTCAAAAGTATTCATGCCCGTGGGATTAAACATCGGCGCCCAAACGCCTTTTGAAATCGCGATTAGTATTATGGCGGAAATCATCGCCGTAAAATACCGTGCGGATGTCGGAAAACTTTCGCTGAAAAATACTGTGGCTAATTCGGACACGTCGGGTTAATTGATGAGAACGAATATGAAAATTTCCGCAATCATTCTTGCCGCCGGACGCTCGAGCCGGTTTGGAAAACCCAAAGTTCTTCACGATTTTAACGGCAAGCCTTTTTTACGTTGTATTTGTGAGAATTTGCAGAGCGCCGGGATTCGGGACATCGTTTTAGTCCTTGGATACAAGGCGCAAACTTACCTTCCACTGCTGCCCGAACAAAATCTTTTTCAGGTGGTGATTAACGAATATTTTGATTACGGACAATTTTCATCGCTTTGCAAAGGATTGCAAGCCGTTCCCAAAACTTCAAAAGGCGTAATAATGTGCTTGATCGATCAGCCGCATATTAAGGCGGAAACCTACTCGGCAATTTTGAACGCCGGACTGAAAAACAAAGACAAATTTATTATTCCCCGATTCCGGGGCAGAGGCGGACATCCGCTGTTCATTCCCGCGGCTTATTTTGAAAAGATTTTGTCCTATTCCCCGCGACACAGTTTGAGAGATGTGTTAAGAGACTATCCGAATAATATTAAACATTATGAAGTCGCGGACGAAGGGATTCTGGAAGACATCGATACCGCGGAAGATTTGAATCGTTTGCAAAACAAATATTCATGAACGCGCTCTAAATACCGCGTTCTGTCATTGCGAGCGAAGCAAAGCAATCTCTTGTTACATTACAAAAGATTCCTCGTCGCAGGCTTCACGTAATGACAATGTCAGATTTTTTCGGAGTGGACCCGTTCATAGCTTTAATTTTCGGAAAAACCTGTTCTCCGACCCGCCGCCGAATACGGGAACGGGTCCGGTTTAAGAAAGAATTTTTTGAAAGGATTAAAAAACAATGCGTTCGTCAGTTTTGTTAAAACTATTTGCCATTATTTTATTCGAATTTGCCTTCCTTTTTGCGCAGACAAATCCCGTGCCCCCCACTCCGGCAAACGAACGGCTTAACGGGTATCGGCAGCGGTTGAAGTTAAAACAAACTTCGCTGGTCAAAAATGTACCTTTCAGGAATATCGGACCATCGGTACAAAGCGGAAGGGTTGTGGATATTGAGGGCAATCCGAATAATCCGTTGGAATTTTACGTGGCTTACGCTTCCGGCGGATTGTGGCACACTGCGACCAACGGAATCGATTTTACCCCTTTGTTCGATCGCCAGCCGGTGATGACCGTCGGCGATATTGCCGTGGATTGGAATAATAGGGGAACGATTTGGGTGGGAAGCGGCGAAAGTAATTCCAGCCGTTCTTCTTACTCCGGAACGGGCGTTTTCCGAAGCGACGACGGCGGGAAGACTTGGCAGCACAAAGGATTAGCCGAAAGCCATCACATTGGCAGAATTGTTTTACATCCCGATAATCCAGAAACGTTGTGGGTAGCCGCGGTGGGACATCTCTATTCGCCCAATGAAGAACGCGGCGTTTACAAATCAACCGACGGCGGCAACAGTTGGCGCAGGGTTTTATACGTTAACCAAAATACCGGAGCCATCGATCTGATTATTGATCCCACGAATCCGGATGTTCTTTATGCCGCGATGTGGGAGCGAACCCGCAGAGCCTGGGATTTTAAGGAAGCGGGCGCCGGTTCAGGTATTTACAAAAGTGAAGACGGCGGAGAGAGCTGGCGGCTGCTCACCACCGAAGACAGCGGCTTTCCGGCGGGCGATTACGTCGGTCGCATCGGATTGACCGTTTATCCGCGAAATCCGCAAATTCTTTACGCTTTTTTAGACAATCAAAAACACCGAAAAAAGAAAAAAGAAGAAGAGTTAAGCGTTACCAAAGATTTATTAAGAACCATTTCGATCAAAGATTTTTTGAAATTAGATCCCGAAGAATTGAACGCTTTTTTGGATCGCTACAACTTTCCGATGGAATACAATGCCGATACGCTGTTCCAACTGGTTCGCAAGGGAAAAATAAAGCCGGTTACGTTAGTGGAATATCTGGAAGACGCCAATGCAGAATTGTTTGAAACTCCGGTCATCGGAGCGCAGGTCTTTCGCTCTGACGACGGAGGAAAAACCTGGAACAAAACTCATGAGGGCTATTTGGACAAAGTGGTTTATTCCTTCGGATACTATTTCGGGAATATCCGCGTTTCTCCCGCGGACGAGCAAGAAATTTACCTGTTAGGAGTTCCGGTTTTGTTTTCAAAAGACGGCGGTAAGCATTTTACCTCTCTAAATCAGGAAAATGTACACGTGGATCATCATGCCCTGTGGATCGATCCTTCCGATCCGGATCATTTGATTTTAGGAAACGACGGGGGAATTAACATCAGCTTTGATAACGGCAGAACCTGGTACAAAGCCAATCATCCGCCCGTCGGTCAATTTTACACGGTCGCTGTGGATATGGCAAAGCCTTACAACGTTTACGGCGGAATGCAGGACAACGGCGTGTGGACCGGACCTTCGGTCAATGTTGAATCGCGTTCCTGGCATCAAACCGGTCACTACGCTTTTAAATCGATTCTGGGCGGGGACGGCATGCAAATAGCAATCGATACCCGCGACAATAAAACGGTTTACACCGGATACCAGTTCGGCAATTACTTTCGTACAAATCCTGATTCGGGTAAATCCGAAAAGATTACCCCGAAACACAATTTGGGCGAACGTCCGTTGCGTTTTAACTGGCAAACGCCGATTCATCTTTCGGTGCATAATCGGGATATTTTGTACATCGGCGCTCAAAAAGTCTATCGTTCAATGGATCGCGGCAATCACTGGAAAGCCATTTCAGATGATTTGACCGGAGGCGGCAAAAAAGGCGACGTGCCTTACGGAACATTGACCACAATCCACGAATCTCCTTTAAAGTTCGGACTTATCTACGCCGGCAGCGACGACGGTTTGGTTCACGTCACCAAAGACGGCGGAGCAACCTGGCAAAGAATTTCCGACAGCCTGCCGCAAAATTATTGGGTGAGCCGGGTGCAGGCTTCGACGCACAAAGAAAGCCGCGTTTTTGTGGCATTGAACGGCTATCGATGGGATAATTTTGAAGCCTTGATCTATCGTTCGGAAGACTACGGCAAAACCTGGCGGCAAATAGGTAAGAATCTTCCCCCTGAACCGGTTAATGTAATAAAAGAAGATCCGGTGAACAAACACATTCTTTACGCCGGCACGGACCACGGGGTTTACGTTTCGCTAAACGACGGCAAAACATTTATGGCTTTTGACAGAGGACTGTCCGACGCGCCGGTTCATGATCTTGTGGTGCATCCGCGGGAACATGATCTGGTGATCGGAACCCACGGTCGTTCCGTTTACATTGCAAACATGAACGAGGTGGAACAACTAACCCCGGAAATTCTCTCAAAAAAGCTGTACTTGTTTCCGCTGAAAAATCATAAAGAACGTCCGGCTGCGGGAAAACGCAATTACGCCTGGAAATTTAGTCAAGGTGATTCATTAAAAATTCCCGTTTATTGCAAAACGCCGGGCAGGGCAAAAATTACAATTACCGGTAAAGATAATTTTAGTTTGGCTGAAACGGAATTAGCATGCGACGAGGGATTAAACTACGGCTTTTACGATTTTTCACTCGATCTGAAACTGCTGAAACGATATGTTAAAAAAGTGTTAAAAGACAAGGAAAAAGCGAAAAAATTAAAACTCAGAGAAAACGGAAAAATCTATTTGCCGCCAGGAGAATACGCCGTGACGGTGGAATTTAAGGGCGAACGGATGAAGAGAAATTTTAAAATTGAAGCGCTGCCCAAAAAACAAAGGAAGATCAAGAAAAAAATTCCCTGAAAATAAAAGAGAATTTATTGCAAAAATACGTTAAAGTTTTTTACTTTAAGAATTTAAATTTAAACCGATTTTTTACCGATCGATAAGGATTGATAAAAGCATTAAGGAGAAACAGTGAAAGGCAGACCAAACCTTGGAATACTTGTAATTATAGGCGGATTGTTAGCCATGTTAGCCGCCTGCTACCGAACGGGCGATTTTAAACCGCGCCGCATAATAACGCGCGAGCAATGGGGCTGGAAACCCGCTCCCTTTACCTTGCCCGAGCACAAAATCGAACGCATCACCATCCACCACGGAGGCGTCGAATTTACAAAAGACGAAGATCCGGTTGAATATCTGAGGACGCTTCAGAATTGGAGCCGCGAAGAAAAACACTGGATGGACATTCCCTACCATTACATGATCGATTTGGACGGCAACATTTATGAGGCGCGGGAATTAAAATATCCCGGCGATACCAATACCAAATATGATCCCACCGGTCACGCCTTAATTTGCGTAATGGGCAATTACGAGATTCAAAAACCGAATAAAAAGCAATTGCAGGCTTTAGCCTGGATAACCGCGAAATTAATGGACGAATATCACATTTCTATTGATAAGGTTAAAGCCCACAAAGATTACGCTGAAACCGCCTGCCCCGGGAAAAATCTGTACAAATATCTTCAGAACGGAACGCTTATTAAGATGATAGAGAAGTACAGGGGGCAAAGTGACAAAGTAACAAGTAACGAGTAACATAGTTACAAAGTTGGGATTGTCGGAGGATGGAAGGAAAAGGATTAGTTGTTTAGTTGTTTAAAAAAATTCCGTAGGAATTGAATGATAGTAGCCCAGTAATTTATTGCTGGGAATAAGTGACCTCCACCCCCTTTCTCTGCCCTTCAGGGCAAAGGTGGAAAAGACGTAATGCGTGATGACTTGCAAAGTGACAGAGTGACGAGTGACAAGGTCGTAATGCGTGATGAGTAACAAAATGGTATTTCCCTTTGTGTACTTTGCGACTATTTTGAGAGCTTTGCGGTTTTATTTTTTTCCGCGTCCGGCAGACGAATTACAAATTAACAAGGTTAACGGAGGAGGAAAATCATAAATAAAAAATCCGAAATTCGAAACAAATTCGAATGACCGAATGACAGAAATTCAAAACAATTTGAAGATTAAAGTAATAACAGAGAAAATCCTGAAAATGTTTTGGTCATTTTAATTTTGGAAACCTGTCCCCTGGCAGATTTGTCAAGAAAATTGATTTGAAGACGAAAATCCCTTAAACGCATCACGCATCACGCATCACGCATCACGCATCACGCATCACGCATCACGCATCACGCATCACGATAATCCGAGGTGCCGTTTAACCCTTAACGAAATAATAAAAAGGCGGGCAAGCGCCCGCCTTCCTGGTTTATTTCAGAGTCGGTTTGCTTTTATCGGGATACTTCGGTTTAGCGAACCGCGGTTTGGGATTTTCGTTTATCTTTTGCAGCAATATTTCGATTGTTTTGTCGAGTTGATTGTCTTTTCCTGCCAGCACGTCTTTAGGCCAGTTGACAACGGGCACTTCGGGATTAACGCCGTGTCCCTCTATTACCCAGTCCCCTTTGGCGTTGTACTCGCCGAATTGCGGAGGCGTGGTCACTCCGCCGTCCACCAGTTTTTGATGCGGTTCTATTCCGACGGCGCCGCCCCAGGTACGTTCGCCGATAATCGGTCCTAAATTACGGTACTTCCAGGCTTCGGAAAAAAGCTCTCCGTCGGACCCTGTGTCGTGGTTGATTATCAATGCAAGATAGCCGCCGAACGTTCTCTCGGGAACCGGAGTGGGCTTTCCTTCACGCGGTTGCATAAATGTGTTAATAGTTCTCTCAAGACGATCGTGAATCATCTTGCTGGTAAATCCGCCGCCGTTGTAGCGCACATCGATGATCAATCCGTTTTTGTAGTATTGGGGATAAAAATATTTGGCAAACTGGATCAATCCGCCTTCCATCATGTTAGGCAGATGAACATAGCCGATTTTACCGCCGCTTTTCTGTTCCACATATTTCGCCTTTTCCCTGGTCCATTCGTAATAACGCAAAGCGTATTCCGAGCCGATGGTTTTAATCAGGCAGGTCTGCGCGCCTTCCGTTGAGGGCGTTGAGTTAAAGGTAATTTCCACAACTTTGTTCGATTTATTCTGCAGGTATTTGTAGATATTGTCGTTGGCAGAAAGTTTAATTCCATCAATGGCTAAAATGTAATCGCCTTCCTTAACCGGGCAGCCGGGACGCTCGAAGGGCGAAGTCAATTTTTCATCCGAATTGTCGCCTTTGACGATGTGTTTGATTTTCGGATAACCTTTATCCAGAACAATGTCGGCGCCTAACAAGCCGGTGCTTACGCGTTTTCCCAGTTCCATGTCGCCGCCGTAAATATACGTGTGTCCGGCGTTTAATTCGGCAATCATTTCTCCGATCAGATAGTTTAAATCGCCGCGCGTGCCGCAAAAGGGAACAAATTTTTCGTAAATTCCTTTCACCTTTTTCCAGTTCAGTCCGTGCATGTTTTTGTCGTAAAACCAATCTCTTTGAATGCGCCAGGCTTCCGAAAAAATCTGTTTGAATTCATCCAACTTGTCTATTTTTAGAGAAATATTTTTGAAGTTCAGCGCGCCGTCGCCGACTGAAGCCTTACCCAAATCCACAACGCCGAATTTATTTCCCGCCCGATAAATCAGTCGTTTTCCGTCAGCCGAAAGGTGATACTGTCCGATGCCCGTCATCAGCGTTTCGTCTTTTTGCTTTTTCAATGAAAAACGATGCAATTCCAGATTTGTGGCTTTGTTTTCATCGTCAACAAACTGATATTTCAAAAATTCATATTCCGTCTTTTTCAGATAAACAAAACCGTCTTCCACCGCTTCCAAACGGAATAAATTGCCCGATTTTACGGGAGCCGGAACAATGCGTTGCTCAAAGTTTTCCGTGGTAATAATCACATTGTCGCTGCGGGACTCGCCGTTCTTTTCGTCATTGGTATCGGAATCGTTTTTCGGAGCGAAGGGGGTAGGGGCGCCTTCTTTTAAAATCAAAACGTAGGGACGCGTCATGTCGAGAAAAATGTGATTCTGATCCACAAAACCCATAATCGGCTTAAACGTTCGATTGGACAAAAAGTAAAGATATTTCCCGTCCCTGCTAAAAGAAGGACTCCAGTCTTTGGTCATTGAGGCGGTAACGCGGTAACGCTTGCCCGTTTTCAGATTGTATAAAAAGATAGAAGGATAAAGCGATTGTTCGAGTTTTGAATAGGCAATCCAACGGCTGTCCGGCGACCAGCAATAGGTCTGAATTCCCCAATCGTACCAGCCGTCGTCATAGTCCGCCCGATCGATCACGGTAAGTTTACCGGTCTCAATATCAACCAGATTCAAACGCATAAATTTATCGTGAAAGATAATGTATTTGCTGTCCGGCGACCATTTCGGATTGGTTCTGAAACCGAAACCGTTTTTGGTGATCTGCTTCCATTCGCCGCCGGTGGGACTGACAAGATAAAGCTCTTCTTCGCCGGTTTTGTCCGAGAAAAAGGCAATCCATTTGCCGTCGGGCGACCAGATTGAATTCTTTTCCCGGCTGGCTGAAGAATTGGGCGTTAAGTGATAAGCCACGCCTTCTTTTGCGGGCATATTGAGAATTTCGCCGCGGATATTAAGCAAAGCCCGTTTGCCTTTCGGCGAAAGCGCAAAAGTGTAAACGAACTTCTCCGGATTTTTCAGAAAAGAAGACCGAACCAGCGTGCGATCGGACGGGATTTCGATGGGCACTTTTTTGATTTCATGGGTTTTAAGATTTAACAAATACAAAGATTCCTGATATTGATAAACAATAAAGTCTGGTCCTAGCGAGGGATATTTGACATCATAATCTTTGTAAAAGGTGAGCTGCGTAAACTGAGCCGTCGCCGGATCGTATCGGAAAATATTCATCGTGCCGTCGATGCTGTCCGAGGTAAAGTAAATTCCGCTTTCATGCCACATGGGAAAATTATCCGTTCCGCGAAACTTTGTAATGGGCTTAAAATTTCCTTTTTTAAGCGAACCTACCCAGATGTCCTGAGCCATTCCGCCCTTGTAACGTTTCCAGTGACGGAATTCACGCGAAATACGATTGTAAGCCAATTTTTTTGCGTCCGGAGAAAGCGACGCCAAACCCGCGCGATCGACATGTATTTTTTGGGGCATACCGCCGTCAACGGAAACCTTATAAAGCTTGTCTGCCCGGTAGGGCCATTCCCGTCGCGAGCGAAACAGAATATGTTTGCCGTCAGGATACCAGTCGATAACCAGATCGGAAGACGGGTGAAACGTTAACCGGATCGGCTCGGAACCGTCCCGATCCATGATATAGACATCGTTCCCTCCGTCATAATTCGCCGTAAAGGCAAGCTTTGAACCATCCGGGGAAAATTTGGCAAAAATTTCCGTTCCGTCGCTGCGGGTAAGCCGCTTCGCCTTTCCGCCGGTTATGGGCACCAGCCAAAGATCGTTTTCGTAAGTAAATACAATGTAATCTTTGGAAACGTCGGCAAAACGCATGAGATGCGATTCCCCGAACAAGAATTGTACGCCTAAAACCGCTACAAAGAAAAAGAGCAATAATTTCCGCATTTTTTCTCCTTCCTTTTTTTGACAACATGCAAAGAAAAAATTACGTAGAAAATTAAGAAATTAATTCATTAAATGAAAAGTAATTTTAACTTTACTTCAAATTATCTGTTGCAATTTTGGTAATTCTTGTTAATATTGGCGGAGCATTCAATTTTAAGCGGGAATCGTTTAACTATGGATATACAGGCGTATTTGCAAAGTCATTCGGTTATTTTATTGTTTCTGATTATCGTAATCGGTTTTTTGTTTGGTCGAATCAGAATTTTAAGTTTTTCGTTGGAAACCTCCGGTATTCTATTTGCCGCCATGGTTTTCGGGAATTACGGATACACCTTGCCGGGCGAGTTCCAGACTTTGGGTTTGATTCTGTTTATTTACGCTATTGGCTTACAGGCGGGCCCTTCCGTTTTTAATATTTCCGGAAAACAGGGATTCCGATTGAATTTTCTGGTCTTTATTCTCATCTCCGTCAGCGCTTTGCTGACCCTGCTTTTTAGCAAGCTTTGGCATGTGGATATGACGATGGCAATCGGTCTTTTCACCGGGGCTTTAACCAGCACGCCCGGTCTTGCCGCGGCTCAGGAAGCGACCGGATCGCCTTTAACCTCAACCGGATACGGTTTGGCTTACAGCTTCGGGGTTATCGGGGTGATTCTATTCATTAAACTGATGCCTTTTATTTTTAAAGTACGAATCAAAGATGAAGAAGAACAAATCGCCCGCGAAGAGAGCCGCCGTCAAAAACCCGTCCGGCGAAAAGAAGTTGTTATCACAAACCAAGCCCTTGAAGGAAAGTCGTTAAACGATTTGCAATTTTTTCGCACGACCGGAACCGTTATTTCCCGGATATTACAAAAAGGGAAGGTGCTCATTCCCGGACCCGACACCAGGCTGCATGTCGGCGATATTGTGCGTATCATCGGCGAAGAAAGTCAACTAAAGGCGGTAATTCCCTTCCTCGGTAAAGAGAGCGAACGCCCCATGCCCGATGTGAGTAATTTTGAATCCAGAAAGTTTATTCTGACCAGGCGGGAAATCGTCGGTAAAACCATCGCCGAGCTGAATCTGCGTCAACGTTACAACGCCAATATTACCCGTGTGCGGCGCGGCGGTCTCGAATTTACAGCGGAGCCGAATTTAAAATTGCAATGGGGCGATCGAGTGCGCGTTGCCGGAGAAGCCGAGCAAATGGAACAAATCCGCCGTCTGTTCGGCGATGAAATGAGAAAGATCGAATATGGCGATGTGTTTGCCATTATCATGGGTATTCTGGTTGGAATTTTAATCGGTTTAATTCCTTTTTCCGTGGGCAAACTAATCTCCTTTAACCTCGGGATTACCGGAGGCGTGTTGTTTGCCGGACTAATATTAAGCAACCGCGGTAAATTAGGTCCCGTCATCTGGCAGGTTCCGGTGCCTATCATTACGTTTATGCGCGATATCGGACTTACCTTTTTTCTGGCGGTAGTCGGAACCAAAGCCGGCTATCAGGTGGTTCAGGTGGTGCAAACGCAAGGTCCAAAACTTATTTTAATGGGCGCTCTTATCACCGTCATTCCCATGGTTTTGGTCGCTTTGGCGGCAAGAACCAAATATCGGATGTTCTTATTGGACTTAATGGGGCTCATCAGCGGCGGAATGACCTCGAGTCCCGGTCTGGCAGCAGCCACAAGCATGTCCGATTCTCAGCGACCGATTATTATGTATGCCACCGTTTATCCGTTTGCCATGATTTTAATGATAATCTGGGCGAAAATCTTAGCCCTCTTTTAAATTCGGGCGTGGAAATGAATCAACTTGTGAGGTAATAAAATGGAATATCGGAATTTCAACAAATCGGAAAAAAAAGTTTCACGTCTTGGCGTGGGAACCTGGGGAATGGGAAAAACATTCTGGATCGGCGCCGATGACGCCGAATCCAAAAGAGTTTTGCGCAAAGCCATCGACCAGGGAATCAACTTTTTTGATTCCGCCCTGGTTTACGGAATGGGACACAGCGAAAAATTGTTGGGAGAGGCGGAAAAAGAGTCCGGCAGACAATTGTTCATTACCTCAAAAATTCCTTCCAAAAAATTCGAATGGCCCCCAAAAAAAGATTCCAAACTAGAAGATTCTTTTCCCACGGATTACATTATTAAAACAACGGAAAAGAGTCTGCGCAATTTAAAACGCGATTACCTTGACCTTCAGCAATTTCATGTCTGGAACGATAGTTGGGCGGATCGGGATGAATGGAAGGAAGCGATTTACCGCTTAAAAAAGGACGGAAAGGTTCGCTTTTTCGGAATTTCGATCAACGACCATCAACCGACAAACGGCATTAAAGCCGGAAAGACAGGATTGATCGATTCTTTTCAGGTTATTTTCAACATCTTTGATCAATCGCCGGTTGACGAACTTTTCCCCTTTTGTCTGAAAAATCAAATCAGCGTTATTGTCCGCGTGCCTTTTGACGAAGGAGCGTTAACCGGAAACATCAAGCCGGACACAACCTTTCCTAAAAAAGATTTCCGAAACCGATATTTTAAAGGCGATCGTAAAAAGCAGGTCTGGGAGCGGGTTCAAAAAATCATGGAAGATGTTAAAGACGAAACGGAATCGCCGGCTGAGGCTGCTTTACGATTTACTATTTCGTTCGATGCCGTTACCACCGTGATACCCGGAGTTCGCAGAATGCCGCACCTGATGTCCAATATTCGGGCTGCGGAAAAGGGACCGTTATCTTCCGAAATGGTTCAAAAACTGGCTAAACACCGCTGGATTCGTAATTTTTACGAATGAACATTTTTTAAGCGATAAGCAACTTGACTCATAATTTTTGCCTTTGTAAACTTGTTTTAATTTTTTAAAATTTTCTGGAAAGGGAAAAATCATGTCTTCATCGCAGGATGCAGCCCGCCCGGGATGGTTAGATCCTAATTCGCGCGTTTATCGTTTTACAGTTCTCTTTTTTGTTTCTATGCTTACTTTCGGAAGCTATTTTGCTTACGATATCATCGGAGCCATTGCTCCCACACTGATTAAAGACCTTGGAGCCTCCAGGGGAACCGTCGGCAGCATGTACACCGTTTACAGTATTGCAGCCATTATTTCCGTGTTGATCGGGGGATTTCTAATCGATAAGCTTGGCACACGGATGGCGAGCATGATTTTTTCCGTTTTTGTTTTTACCGGTTCGGTTTTGGTGGCGTTCGGCGGAAGCCTTCCTCTGGTTTTCGTGGGCAGGTTTATTTTCGGAGCCGGTTCCGAACCTTTGGTGGTCGCCCAATCCGCAATTCTATCTCGCTGGTTTAAGGGCAAGGAATTAGCTCTTTCTTTTGGGATTGCCCTGACGGTCAGCCGCCTCGGCACTCTGTTTAGTTTTAATACCGGCGAATTGATTGTAAAACATTTTGGCGGCTACAAATACGCTTTGATCGCAGCCATGCTGTTTTGTCTGCTTTCTCTTGTTTCCAATATCGTTTATGTGTTCATGGATCGGTACGGCGAACGGCGGTTAAAATTAGCCGATGAAGGTCCGGAAGAAAAATTGGTTCTTAGCGACGTTAAAAAATTCGGCAGCTCGTTTTGGTACATTGCCATGTTGTGCGTATTGTTTTATTCGGCGATTTTCCCTTTCACGGCGCTTTCCACCGATTTCTTTGCCGATAAATGGGGAATTTCCCGCGTGGCTAACGCCAGCGGCGGATTTTTCTACCAGGCTTTTAACAATATTCTGCACATGTTTAGCACTGCCGGCGGAATATCGTCGATTATTATTTTTGCTTCTATGGTTCTTGCTCCTTTTGCCGGGCACCTTGTGGATAAGGTGGGTAAGCGGGCAAGCCTGATGATTGTGGGCTCCATTCTGATGATCCCAAGCTATCTGCTGTTAGGGTTTACTAATATTTATCCCGCGATTCCCATGATTATCCTTGGCGCCTCCTTTGTCCTTGTGCCGGCGGCAATGTGGCCCTCCATTCCGCTAATTGTTAAAAAAGAACTGGTCGGAACGGCGTTCGGC
>JAJRSN010000348.1 GCA_024278715.1 Calditrichota bacterium | reverse complement strand
TGTTTTGGCTACATTAATCAGCGTTCCTTTCGGTTTTTTGGCGGGAATTTATTTGAGTGAATTTGGCGGAAATTCCAGGTTTGCGCAATGGGTTCGGTTTTTCACCAATATTTTAATGGGCACGCCTTCCATTATCATCGGAATTTTTGTCTATACTATTTTAGTAAGACCTCTGGGACATTTTTCCGGATACGCCGGCGCAGTGGCTCTGGCTATTTTGATGCTGCCGTTGGTGGCGCGCACAACAGAAGATATGCTGCAACTGGTCCCGAGCGCGTTAAGAGAATCGGCTCTGGCGCTAGGCATGCCGCGGTGGAAAGTGACCATAAACGTTGTGTTCAGAGCAGCCAGAAAGGGATTAATCACCGGTACCCTGTTAGCCGTAGCCAGAATCAGCGGCGAAACGGCTCCTTTGTTGTTTACCGCGTTAAATAGTCCCTACTGGCCTCAAAACCTCGGGCGCGCAACCGCTAATTTAACGGTGACCATTTTCAATTACGCCATGTCCCCCTATTCCGACTGGCAAAACGCAGCCTGGGGCGCTTCGTTTTTAATTACTTTCGGAGTGCTGGTCACAACGTTGATTGTACGTTTTTTCTTGCGCGAAAAGCACGACTAACTAAGAAGGAAATGAAAGAGTGGTTGCAACAATAAAGAAAGAGTTGGAAGTAATGAACGACCGAGAAGGACAGAAGGGCGAGGGCAAAATCAGTGTCCGCAACCTGAATTTTTTTTACGGCGAAAATCAGGCGCTATTTGAAAATAACATTGAAATTGCGCCCCGAAAGGTAACCGCAATCATCGGACCGTCGGGCTGCGGAAAATCCACGCATTTACGGGTGTATAATCGAATTTACGAATTGTACCGCGATCAACGGGCTGAGGGCGAAGTCCTGCTGGACGGCATGAACATTCTGTCTCCCGATACCGATTTGATTAAACTGCGCAAACGCGTGGGAATGATCTTTCAAAAACCGACTCCCTTCCCTTTGTCTGTTTTTGAGAATGTGGCTTACGGTCTGAGGCTTCACTATAAATTGAACAAAAGCGAATTAGCTGGTCGCGTTGAAGAAGCCCTAAAACGCTCGGCTCTTTGGGACGAAGTGAAAGACAAATTGAATCAACCGGGTACGGCTCTTTCCGGCGGGCAGCAACAACGGCTTTGCATCGCCAGGGCAATAGCCGTGGAACCGGAAATTCTGCTCATGGATGAACCGACCTCGGCTATCGATCCCATTGCGACCGCAAAAATTGAAGAATTGGTGGAATCCATTAAAAATCGTTACACCATTGTCATAGTAACGCACAATATGCAGCAGGCGGCGCGTATTTCGGATTACACCGCTTTTTTCTATAAGGGGTACATCGTAGAATACGGCAAAACTAATCAGATTTTTACCAATCCCAAAAAGAAAGAAACCGAAAATTATATTACCGGAAGATTCGGATGATTTCAGGAGATAAAAAAGATGAGCATGCATTTACAACGTGATGTGGAAAAATTAAAGAAAAAGATTTTAACTTTAAGTACAATAGTCGAAGAGGCGTTGTACGACGCGGTTCGGGCGTTAAAAAGCAAGGACGAAACTCTGGCAAAAAACGTAATTGAGAATGACACCAAAGTTGATGAAATGGAAGTGGAAGTGGAAACCGACTGCCTGAAAATATTAGCCCTTCATCAACCGGTTGCGACCGATTTGCGCTACGTGATTTCGGTTCTGAAAATTAATAACGACCTTGAACGGGTGGGGGACCTGGCGGCAAATATCGCCCAACGCGCGCTTGAATTGAAATATTTAAGCGAAGTTCAATTACCGTTTGATTTCAGCGAAATGGCGGATAAGGTCAAAAGAATGCTGCGTCAAAGTTTAAATTCATTAATAGATCTGAATATTGAGAAAGCCAAACTGGTCTGCGCCATGGATGACGAAATCGATGCCATGCATCGGCAGTTGTACAAGATTATCGATCGGAAAGTAAATGAAAATCCGGAGCTTGTTCCGATATTGTTGCAATATCTTTCGGTCTCGCGGTATCTGGAACGCATCGCCGATCTTGCCACTAATATTGCCGAAGACGTGGTTTACATGGTCGAGGGCACCATTGCCAGACATCAACCGGAAAAATTACAAATCGATAAGTGACAACAATTGACCATTTTGGCGTAATTATTTTAGTCAACGCCTTAAACCACCGATAGTAATTAATGCACAAGGAAGTTGCACGCCCCTCTAAGGAAAGAAGCAAGAGCGAAAGCCACTCCGATTTTTCGGGGTGGCTTTTCTGCGTTACGGACCATCCTCTTCCAGAAATAGAGATAAATGAATAAAAATGCATATTCATGCAAAAAAATTTGCATTTTTTGCGCTATTCCTTATATTGTCTGGAAATTCATAATCAAGAACAAGAATAAAAATCGATTTATTATGATGATGCACGCATTACTACAACACCATTCTCTTTTTTCTTCCCACCGACCTCGGGGTCCGCGACGATCCTGAGATCAACGCCCGTTTTTTTTCGATTCAAAAATATTAACAATAAATAACATCTTTTTTTCCATGGAGGAGAAATGACTGATAAGAAACAACCGAATAGCGCTCATGTAACTATTTTTACCGCGTCCGAAGAGCATTATGAATACGCTGACGATATTTGCGCAACCATCGAAGAAGCCGCTAAAATCCGCGGAACAGGTATTGCCAAACGAAAGCCGGAATACATTCGCTCAAAGATGCGCGAAGGCAAGGCGGTTATCGCTATTACCCGCAACGGAAAATTCGCCGGATTTTGTTACATCGAATCGTGGGGAAAAGAAAAAAATTATGTAGCCAATTCGGGTCTGATCGTGACTCCGGAATTTCGTGAATTAGGGCTCGGAAAACTGATTAAAAAAGCGGCGTTTGACCTTTCGCGAAAAAAATATCCCAAAGCCAAATTATTCGGAATAACCACCAGTCCGGCTGTAATGAAAATCAACTACCGGCTGGGTTATCGTCCGGTCACCTTTTCTGAATTGACCGACGATCAGGAATTCTGGAACGGCTGTAAAAGCTGTGTGAATTACGATATTCTGGAACGAACGAATTATAAACATTGTTTGTGCACCGCCATGCTCTATGATCCGGCAGAAAAAGAAAGAGAACAACAAAAAATTAGCGAGCAAATCGATGAAGAAAAAAGTAACGTTAGCCTTTAGCGGAGGTCTTGACACCTCGTTTTGCGCCGAATATCTGGCGAACGAACACAATCTGGAAGTGTACTCCGTAACCGTCAATACAGGCGGATTTAGCGAGAGGGAGATGCAGGAAATTTCGGAAAGGGCAAAAGCACTGGGTGTTAAAGAACACCGGAATGTGAATATCGAAGATCGCTATTACGATCGATGCATTCGTTATTTAATTTACGGCAATGTTTTAAGAAACGGAACTTACCCTCTTTCGGTGAGCGCGGAGCGTGTTTTTCAGGCGATGGCAATTGCCGATTACGCAAAAGAAATCGGATCGGAATACATCGCTCACGGCAGCACGGGAGCGGGCAACGATCAGGTTCGCTTTGATATGATCTTTAATATTCTTGTGCCGGAAATGGAAATTTTGACGCCCGTGAGAGATCAGAAACTTTCGCGGGAAGAGGAAATCGCTTACCTGAAAGAGCGGGGAGTTAAATTGGATTGGAGTCAAACGGATTACTCTGTTAATCAGGGTTTGTGGGGAACGTCCGTGGGCGGAAAAGAGACCTTGCGTTCCGATCTTCCCCTGCCGGAAAACGCCTATCCTACAAAAGCGAGCAAAACGGATTCGAAAGACCTGGAATTGCAATTTGAGAAAGGCGAGCTCATCGGTTTTGACGGAATGCGGTTTGAAAATTCTTTGAAAGCCATTAAAGAGCTGGAAAAATTAGTTTCTCCTTACGGCATCGGAAGAGATATTCATATCGGCGATACCGTAATCGGCATCAAGGGTCGGGTAGGTTTTGAAGCCGCCGCTCCCATGGTGATCATCAAAGCACACCAAACGCTGGAAAAACATGTGCTCACAAAATGGCAGTTGTACTGGAAAGATCAGTTAGCCAACTGGTACGGAATGCTCCTGCACGAGGGTCAATACTTCGATCCGGTAATGCGCGATATCGAGGCGTTTTTGGAACACACTCAATCCGTGGCGGACGGGAAGGTCTTTGTTCGGCTTCATCCTTACCGGTTTGAAATTCTTGGGATAGAAAGCCCGAATGATTTGATGGACAGCCGCTTTGCAGCTTACGGCGAAATGAATTATCAGTGGGACGGACTTGATGTGCGCGGATTTGCCAAAATTATGGCGAATCAAAGCAGAATTTACCGTACGGTTCACGAAAAAAGGGAGAAGAAGCCATGATCCGTGCAGGTATTGTGGGAGGAGCGGGATACACGGGCGGCGAGCTGCTCAGAATTTTGCTCAACCATCCGTGGTGCGATGTGCGGTTTATTTACAGCAGAAGCCAGCAGGGACGGCAGGTGACAGAAGTGCACAGCGACCTTATCGGAGAGACCGATCTGCGCTTTGAAGGGGAAATTCATCAGGATGCGGATGTTCTTTTTTTGTGCATGGGGCACGGTGAATCGCGGAAATTTTTAAGCGAGAATAAGATTGATCCTAAAATCAAAATTATTGATTTGAGTCAGGATT
>JAJRSN010000347.1 GCA_024278715.1 Calditrichota bacterium | reverse complement strand
GAGTATAAAGCAGAGAGTATTCGGGAGTACGCTCTTAAGGAATATTCCGAAGACGTGGAAATCGGCATTCCCTATCAGGATTTTGATGAGCGGGAGGCTGAAGAAAAGATAGAAATGCTGCACATGCGCATTAAACATCTGGGTCCTGTCAATCCCTTGGCGGTTCAGGAATACGATGAAGAAAAAGGGCGTCTGGATTTTTTGGTTAAACAACGCGACGATCTTTTAAACGCCGAGAAGTCTCTGATCGAGACGATTGACAAAATCAACAAGACAGCCAGGCAGCAGTTCATGGATACGTTTAATAAAATCAAGTTTAACTTTGAGACTGTCTTCAAATCTTTTTTTGAAAACGGCGAGGGAACAATCGAGTTGGAAGAAGACGACGACCCCTTGGAGGCGGAAATCAACATTAAGGTGCGAACAAAGGGCAAGCGTTTACAAACCCTTACTCTGCTCTCTTCGGGCGAAAAAACATTAACCGCAATTTCGCTTTTGTTCGCCATTTATTTAGTAAAGCCGAGCCCGTTTTGTATTTTAGACGAGGTCGATGCTCCCTTAGACGACATAAATATCGGGCGATTTACGGAGGCGTTAAAATCGTTTTCCCAAAATACGCAGTTTATTGTGGTTACCCATAATAAACGAACCATGGAAGCCGCCGAAACCTTATACGGCGTAACAATGGAAGAAGAAGGTGTATCCAAAATAGTGTCCGTTAAATTTAATTAATTGGTAGGTAGGTGTTTTTTATGAAAAAGTTAATTTATGCCAAATTCTTGGTGATTATTTTGCCGCTGCTCTTGGCGGGTCAGGTTCAATTTGTTCCTATCAGCGTGGACTACGCCTCTTTTCAGCAATCCGATACAAGCGCTTATATTGAAGTTTATGTTTCTATTTTCCAGGGGAATTTAACTTACAAGATACAATCCGACAACGTTTACACGGCAAATTTCAGTAACTTTCTCGAAGTAAAGGATAAAAACGGAAAAGTTCTGGAGAACCTTACCCATTCCTACAAAAATACCGCAAACGATACTACGTGAATGAACCGCTTTAACCAATTTGTAGATATCTTTTCTTTCGAGTTACCTTATGGCAATTACAAGGCTCGCATCCGGATGGTGGATAATATTTCTCAGCAAAAAGGAGAATATGTTTTCGATCTGAACACGATCCGGCACAAAACGGGGCTTTATCTTTCCGATCTGGAATTTTGCATGGATTTAAAGCGCGCCGAAAAGAAAGACCGCTTTTTTAAAAACGGGTTGCGCGTGGTGCCCAATCCCCGCTCTGTTTTCGATATTCTGCAGCCTATGCTCTACTTTTATCTTGAAATCAACAATCTGCCTTTTGAGTCGGAAAAAGATAAACAATACACATTCGAATATTTTGTTACCAATACAAGCGGCGATACGGTTAAAACGGTGGCTCCCGTTAATAAAAAGATGATCGGTTCGTGTCTTGTGGAAGTGGGCGGATTTAACGTAATGTCTTTGCCTCAAAACAGTTATTTTTTAAATATTAAGGTCAAAGATGTTGCCAGCGGCGAAGAAGCGACCGCTCGCAAGGCATTTTATGTCTATAAACCTCAAAAAAGAGTTAAAAGCCAGCAAACTGTTTCTCAGGAAGTGCCTGAAATTGACGAAGCCATTACTCTTTTGACAAAAGAAGAATTAAAGAAGGAATTTCAGTACGCCAAATATATCGCCAGCCGTCAGGAAGAAAGGATTTTTAAAAATCTGGAAGACGCCAACGCCATGCGGAAATTTCTTACCCAATTCTGGTACAGAAGAGACAAAATAGCCGGTTCCTCCTACGGCACCTTTCGACGTGAATATCTGAGACGGGTTCAGGAAGCCAACGAACGTTTTCGCTCTATGGGTAAAGAAGGCTGGCAAACCGATCGCGGAAGGGTGCTAATCATATACGGAGAGCCCGACGAATACGAACGCCACCCCAGTTCCATGGATTTATTGCCTTATGTAATCTGGTACTATCATAACCTGGAAGGCGGAGCGGAATTCATTTTCGCCGATCAGCGCGGGTTCGGGGAGTATGAATTAATTCATTCTACTTACCGAAAAGAATTGCAAAACCCGAATTGGCAAGAAATCATCCGGAAAAAATCAGGTTTCTATCAAGAGTATTAAAATTCGAAGCCGATCTTCTTTGAAGATCGGCTTTTTTTTCGCGCAAAAGTACGCGTGTTGATTTTCGGCAGGAAATTTTATTTGTTGGAATTCTGATAAGACCAGCGTTTTTTATCGCGGAAATCTTCGCCCCAATGCAGCTTATTCCTCAGGGTATCGTAAAAACCTTTTTCTTTCATCTTTACTAATTTTACGACAAAATCCGCTTTGCTCAAGTGAAACGAGGTGCCGCTCGGGTAACCCTGAATCAACTGTCCGTCTCTGAAGAGTTTTACCTCCCTGAATTCCGTGAACACTTTAAGACGGATAAAACTGGAATCGGGTACAACCACAGGGCGATTGGTTAAAGAATGAGGGCAAATCGGATTGATGATAAAAGCATTTGTTTCCGGAATAACGATAGGTCCGCCGGCGGATAAAGAATATGCCGTAGAGCCTGTCGGCGTCGAAATAATTAAAGCATCGGCGATGTAAGAGTTTAACAGGCAGTCATCCACATGCGTAACAATCTCGATTACTCTAGAAAACCCCGCCTTATCGATGACAAAATCGTTAAATGCAAAAAAGGTCTGGTCGGTATCCACAACATGACATTTCAGCAGCGACCGCTCTTCGATGAAATATTGTCCTTTTAAGTAGTTTTCGAGATGAGTGGTCAATTCTTCTGGCGAAGTTTCGGCTAAAAAACCGAGTCCCCCCAAATTAACGCCCATAATGGGAATTTCTTTTCTGTTAACCAACTGGACGGTTCGTAAAATTGTGCCGTCGCCGCCCAGCGCCAGAACCAATTGGGACGAGTCAAGAACTTCCTGTAATGAAACGGACTGAAGAAACGAAAACCGACCGTGAACATATTTCGATTCAAACGAACACAATAAAAATTTAATATCGATTTGTTTGTTATTCTTTTTCCAGGTATTCAATATCTTTAGAGGAATCGAGATTTGTTCTTTGCGGGGATTAACAATAATACCAATTGTCAGGGTTTGTGAGTTTTGCGACGGTTCCATTTTTTCCTGCTGTTTAAAATTCGCTTAAATTAAAGTTTCCTTCGCTGTCCCGTGTTAGTTTTTTAACCTTGTTTTCGGCTTCGTTCAACTTCTTTAAACAAAATTGAACCAATTGCTGCCCTTCTTCAAAAGCGTCGATACTTTTATCCAACGATATTTCGCCGCTTTCTAACCGGCTGACAATTTGCTCTAACTTTTCCAACGCCTGTTCAAATGTCAGTTTTTTTTGTGTCATGGTGATTTATCTTCTATTTTTTTAATCTGACTAACAATTTTCCCTTGGCACAGCTCCGTCAAAATCTGCTGATCTATTTTAACGGCAGACGCTTTTTTTACAACTTTGCCCTCAATATAAGTAATGCTGTAACCTCTTTCCAGTACTTTTTTGGGATTCAGGTTTTGCAGCCTGAGATGAATTTGCTCGATGTAGCGGCTCTTGATTTGCAGGTTTTGTTTATAATTACGAACCAGTTGAACGGTCAATTCATCAATTCGGAACGCATACTGGCGGAGTAAATCTTCCAGCCGCCGTAAACCGTAACTCTTTTGAATGGCTTGAATCTGCTCCCGAAGCCGTTGAATTTTGAAAGAAACCGATCGCTTCATCTGCTCGGAATACCGGATGATTGTCTGTTTAAGTTCAACAAAGTCCGGAACCGCAAGTTCCGCGGCGGCTGAAGGCGTGGGCGCCCTTAAATCGGCGACAAAATCGGCAATCGTAAAATCGATTTCGTGCCCTACGGCTGAAATAACGGGAATGCGCGAGGCAAAGATAGCCCTGGCAACGGCTTCTTCGTTAAAAGCCCACAGGTCTTCTAAAGAGCCTCCTCCTCTGCCGACAATTAGCACGTCAACATTTCCGTATTCGTTAAATTCTTCGATCGCCCGCACAATATCATTTACCGCGCCTTCTCCCTGAACCTGAACAGGGCGAAGGATGATTTCCACATTGGGCGCACGGCGGGACAATACGTTGATGATGTCGCGAATAGCGGCGCCTGTTTCGGAAGTAATCACCCCTATTCGCGAAGGATATTTGGGAATGGGTTTTTTATGCCGCGCCTCAAACAGCCCCTCGGCTTCCAATTGCTTTTTTAAGCGTTCAAAGTCCATTTGCAGGCGACCGAGACCAGCCGGTTGGATGTGGACAATGTCAAAATTGTAGCGTCCGCTGCGTTCAAATACGCGCACATTGCCCAAAGCCTGAACGTGCATCCCGTCTTCAAGAGCAAAATCGAGAGTCGCGGCTCGCGAGCGCCAAATTACCGCCGATATTTGTGCCTGAGAGTCTTTGAGCGTAAAATAATAATGACCCGAAGAATGAGCCTTAAAATTCGACACTTCCCCTTCGAGCCAAAGAGTAGGTATATTCTCTTCCAGCAAAAACTTAATGGTTTTGGTTATTTCACTTACTGTGTAAATATGGGTGTCTTCTGTCCACATAAAAAGCCTTATTAACTAAAAGAAAAAAGGCTCATTTAAAATGAACCTTTTAACGGATTTTTTTCTTATGACGATTTTTTCTTAAACGTTTTTTCCGTTTATGGGTTGACATTTTCGCACGTTTTCTTTTGCGTCCGCAAGGCATATTCCATTGTCTCCTTTCTTTTAATTATGATTTGTTTAATCGTTGTTTTGCCTGTTTAATGTAT
>JAJRSN010000346.1 GCA_024278715.1 Calditrichota bacterium | reverse complement strand
TCGATTTGCAGGGTAATCTGGAAACCTATCCTCCGATGCCCAGACCCGTTTCGTTTGAAGAGACGTTGAAAGGACGCCCGGATTTTATGGCGCGGCTCTGGGAACAAAAACTTCGCAAAACCGGGCTTAAGGCTGCGGTCGGCGATTTCTTCCCGACCGTTGACGGTACGTTTGCCTACACATTTTCCGCTCAATCGGATTTGTGGAAGCTGGAAAACCGGAACAACAATTTTTTACTCGGACTCAAGGTTTCCGTCCCTATCTTTCTGGGCGGCTATAACTGGGCGCAGGTGCAAAAGGCTAAAATCGAATTGGATAAAAGCAAGATTCGACTAAATAAAGCGAAAAAACAAATTGTCACCGAACTGCACAGTATTTATCTGCGTCTAAACGAGGCTAAAGAGCGAATTAGCGCAGCCCGAAAAGCTCTGCAAACCGCGGACAAAGCGTTTAGCATTGCCGAGGTAAGCGTAAAGAACGGCTTGATTACTCAGTTGGAACTTAAAGACGCGCGGGTGCAGTTTGACGCCGCGAAACTGAACTGGTACATGGCAATTTACGAATATCTCGATGCCTATTTTGACTGGCAAAAAGCGGTGGGCAAAGCCGATTTGGCAGTGGAGTAGTCTTTATCCGAACGTTGGTTGAAAGGGAGTTTTTAACTCCCTTTTTTTGCATCCGATAGAGTTCCGCAAAAGTGATTGTACTGTCATTACTTTCCAAACCCTCCTGAAAAGAAAATCTCATTCTCACAAAAAACAATGGATTGCCTTCTCCAATCCTTGGGAAAAGCAATGACAATAAAACTTTTGTTTTGCAGAGCGCTGTAATGTATTTATTATTAAATCAAGAATAAATGATTTAGTTATTTTAAAAAGTAACGGGAAACAGGGAACCGATTTCAATTTATTTGGTGAAAAGCCCCGGGAGATATAAATTAGCTCAAAACAAAGACGAGGAGAAAGATGAAAAAACCCGAATTACTTGTACCGGCGGGAACATTCGAGAAAATGAAGTATGCCTTTGCCTACGGAGCCGATGCGGTTTATGCGGGTATTCCGCGTTTTTCTTTACGCGCCAGAGAAAACGATTTTACTCTGCAAAGAGTGATTGACGCCATCGAATACGCTCATCAACATAATAAGCGCGTTTACCTGACTATGAATATCTTTCCTCATAACAATAAAATAGATTCTTTCGTCGAGATGCTGGAGCGGGTTGCCTCGTTAAATCCAGACGGATTAATAATGGCTGATCCGGGAATGATCCTGGTCGCCAGAGAACGTTATCCCGAGCTGCCGGTTCACCTTTCCACGCAGGCTAATACGGTTAACTGGCAATCGGTTCGTTTTTGGAAGCAAATCGGAGTAAAACGTATTATTTTAAGCCGCGAACTGCGCCTTGACGAGATCGAAGAAATTCGTCGGCGTATTCCCGATATTGAGCTGGAGACCTTTGTCCATGGCGCGATATGTATTGCTTATTCCGGACGCTGTCTGCTTTCCAACTATTTCACCCATCGCGATGCCAATCAGGGTACTTGCACCAATGCGTGCCGCTGGGAATACAAATTGTACTCCGAACCAGCCGAAATGGAATCCGAACGCGATATTCATCTGCCGTTAAAAAACAATTATTATCTGGAAGAAGCCGAGCGACCGGGTCAATTAATGCCCGTTGATGAGGACGAACATGGCACATACATCATGAACGCCAAAGACTTATCGACGATTCATATTTTGGATAAAATTGTTAAAGCCGGATTGGATAGTCTGAAAATTGAAGGTCGCACCAAATCGGTTTATTATGTAAGCGTAATTACCAGAGCCTACCGCATGGCGTTGGATCTGGTATTACAGAACAAACCCGTTCCTCCCGAACTCATCGCCGAAGTTTACACTGTAGCCAACCGCGGATATGTTACGGGATTTTTGGAACGGAATCCCCTTGAAAAGGGTCAAAATTACGAGAGCGGACATTCTTCCGTTCAAAACAGGATATTTTGCGGTATTGTTAAAGATTGGGACGAAAACAGCGGACTGGCGACTATTGCGGTGCGCAATCGTTTTGAAATGGGCGATGAGCTTGAATTGGTAAGCCCTCAAAAAACAATCCGTTTTTCAACCGAGGAAATGCTTGATTTAAGCGGAGAAGCGATTCGGGTGGCGCACGGCGGCGGAAAAGATATTCGATTATCGTTTCCCGAAAAACCGGAACCGTTTGCTCTTTTGCGGAAGGTTGTAAAAGAAACTCAACCCGTTAGTATTTGAATTTCTAAAGACACGGAAGGATGAATTAATGCCTTATTTATCGTATTACCAAACGTTGACCGATGAAAACATATCGGCGATGGATAAAGAAAAGACCCTTGTGCTCTTGCCGATCAGCTTGTTAGAAGCCCACGGACCGCATCTTCCGCTGGGAACGGATTTTTTAATCGCCGGCAGATTTGCGCAATTGATCGGAGAAAAAATTGAAAAAAACGGAAACGGAGCTAATGCCGTTCTGCTGCCGGCAGTTCCCCTGGGCGCGGGCGGAATTGAACGTCCCGGAACATTGAATCATAACGGAAAAATAATTGAAAAAGTCATTCTCGAATTCGGAGAGCGGCTGGCTGAATATGGTTTTAAACAGGGCGCAATAGTCAGCGGACATGCCGGTAAAGACCATCTTCAGGCAATGTACGACGCCGCGCGTAAATTGAAACGTAAAACAAAATTCGAATTTTTACCTTTGACCAGCTATTTGTTTCTGGATACCGGCATGAAAAAAATGGCAAGGGAACTGGAATCGCGCCATCAGAGCAACCCGGATCCGCAGTTGCCGGAATATGACGGACACGCGGGTTTATGGGAAACTTCGGTGATGTTGTATTTGTTTCCCGAATTGGTTAATAAAGATTATTTAACCTTACCTCCTTCTTCGGATGCAGATCAACACGGCTATCGGGGTACTCCGTCTAAGGCGAATAAGGAGCTGGGACACCTGCTGGTAAGTTTTTTATTGGAAATTGCCTTTACGATTATGAAGAAGCACTTTCCGTTTGTAAAATGACTTTTAAGCGTGATGCGTGATGAGTAACGAGTAACAAAGTAACAAAGCGACGAGTGACCGGAGAAGCCGCTTATCGCTTATACGCTTAACGAAAAGTAACAAGAAACGAGTTTGAGAAGCAAATTATAAATCGTAAATCCGAAACAAATTCGAATGACCTAATGACAGAAATTCAAAACAAAATTTTATTGATGAGGAACATTGTGAAATTCAGGTACTGTGCGATTTGATTAAAGACCCCCCTTGCCTTCGGCGTTCCCTCCTTTGAAGGGGGGATTAAAAGAGGGGTCTTTAACTCGTAACAAAACAATAAATTACAAGATAAGAAAGTTGTAATGCGTGGTGAGTAACAAAGTAACAAGTAACTCTACAGGCTCCCTTCGACAGGCTCAGGGAGCGGAAGGTGACAAGCGACCAGTAACGAGTGACCGGAGAAGCCGCTTATCGCTTATACGCTTAACGAAAAGTAACAAGAAACGAGTTTGAGAAGCAAATTATAAATC